>NZ_JALDUC010000006.1:0-120597 GCF_023109235.1 Streptococcus mitis | reverse complement strand
TCGCTGTTAAAACCATCTAAAACTGGCGATAAGTAAAGCTTTTGAGTGCTTGCTGGAATGGCAAATTCTGTCACATCCGTATAGCACTTTTCCATTGTTTTAGAGCCTTCAAATTGACGTTGAATGAGATTATCTGCCTTCTTACCAACGTCTCCTTTATGAGAAGAATATTTTCGTTTCTGTCGCATTTTAGCTTGTAAATTGAGTACTTTCATCAAGCGTTGAACTCTTTTATGATTTACCAGATAACCACGATTTCTTAGTTCTAAATGAATCCGACGATAACCATAATTTCCCTTGTGTTCGATAAAAATGGATTGAATTTCAGCTTTAAGCTCTTGGTCCTTATCTGGTTTGTCTAGCTGTTTCAAGTGATAGTAGTAGGTCGAACGAGCTAGTTTCATGGCTTTTAGAAGAATATCTAACGAAAAATCAGTCATTAATTCTTGAACAATTTCTGTCTTTCTTCTTTCTCTTTTTCCTCCTTCAATCGGAGTTCTCTTAACTTTTTTAGGATGGCATTCTCCGCTCTCAGGTACTCATTTTCTGCTTGAAGACGCTCTAATTCTGTCCTCTCTTCAGGTCTCGTTTTTGGCTTACGTCCCATTTTAGGTACTCTCCCTCTTGTTTTCTCAACAATAGTATACCCGTTTTTCTTGTATTGTGCTAGCCAATTAAGAAGTATCGTACGACTTGGGAGGCCGTATTCAAGAGAAACTCTATCTTTAGTCCAGCCTTCATGTAAGACTTTATGAATCATTTCTTGCTTTAAATCAGGAGAATAGTAACGATTTTTTCCTTTTTTGACGAACTCTATTCCGTAACGATCAATCAATTTAATCATGTACCTAATATTAGAATTGTTTATCCTAAATTTATTTGAAAGCTTCTCCAAGCTATATCCTTGTTTTCTAAGTTCATAGATCTGAACTTTATCATCATAAGTTAACTTCATGATAAAAACACCCCAAAAGTTAGATTTTTTCTGTCTAACTTTTGGGGTGCAGTTCATTTCGTCCACCGTTTTTTTAGGAAGAAAGCAATCAAGAGCGAACAGATAAAGACAGCTGTTACAATGGCATGTTCCATCAAAAAAGTAAAACCGTAATAGGTTTCCACAAAACGTCTACCATTATCCGCATTCGCTCCTTTTAAAAAAGGTAGTGCAAAACTTAAAATAAAACAGAGTTCCAATATGTAATGTTTTCAGATTTTCATAGTACACCTCCTATATGTTGTGAACTAAAAATCCTCCTTTTATTAGCTCATAAATCAGTAGAATCTATCTCCTACTTCATCATTAAATTGTTCAGTCTCTATCTATCTCTATTATACGATATTTGATTACTATCATCAAGAAACCGCTTTATTTTTTTAGCTTTTTATGGTATGATAAACAAAATATCTAGGGGAAAACAAATGACCAACGAATTTTTACATTTTGAAAAAATCAGCCGCCAGACTTGGCAATCCTTACATCGAAAAACAACACCTCCTTTGACAGAAGAGGAATTAGAATCCATCAAGAGTTTTAATGACCAGATTAGTCTGCAGGATGTGACCGATGTCTATCTTCCCCTAGCCCATCTCATCCAGATTTACAAGCGTACCAAGGATGATTTGGCATTTTCAAAAGGAATTTTCCTTCAACGTGAAAGCAAAGCCCAGCCTTTTATCATTGGGGTTTCTGGGAGTGTTGCCGTTGGAAAATCCACAACCAGTCGCCTACTTCAAATCCTACTGTCCCGTACGCTTACAGATGCTACAGTTGAGTTGGTAACAACTGACGGATTTCTCTATCCTAACCAGACCTTGATTGAACAAGGGATTTTAAATCGTAAGGGATTTCCTGAAAGCTATGATATGGAAGCTCTTCTCAACTTCCTGGATCACATCAAAAATGGACAAGATGTAGATATTCCTGTCTATTCTCATGAAGTCTACGACATCGTACCTGAGGAAAAGCAAAGCGTCAAAGCTGCTGATTTTGTCATTGTTGAGGGAATAAATGTCTTTCAAAATCCACAAAACGAGCGTCTCTACATTACTGACTTCTTTGACTTTTCCATCTATGTTGATGCTGCCGTCGATGACATCGAGAGTTGGTATCTAGACCGTTTCTTGAAGATGCTGAGCCTAGCCCAAAACGACCCTAATAGCTACTATTATCGTTTTACACAAATGCCGATTGGGGAAGTGGAATCCTTTGCCCATCAGGTCTGGACCAGTATCAATCTCACAAATCTACAAAATTATATTGAACCAACTAGAAATCGTGCAGAAGTGATTCTTCATAAAACAAAGAACCATGAAATCGATGAAATTTACTTAAAAAAATAATTTTCCCTTGTCAAAACGTAAGTTTTCAGATATAATGGTATAGTTAGTAAATATGGAGGTAAGAACATTGGCAAACATTAAATCAGCTATCAAACGCGCTGAATTGAACGTTAAACAAAACGAAAAGAACTCAGCTCAAAAATCAGCTATGCGTACTGCTATCAAAGCTTTCGAAGCAAACCCATCTGAAGAACTTTTCCGTGCTGCTAGCTCAGCTATCGATAAAGCAGAAACTAAAGGTTTGATTCACAAAAACAAAGCAAGCCGCGACAAAGCTCGTCTTTCAGCTAAACTTGCTAAATAAGAAACAGTCCATAGAGGCTGTTTTTTTGTCCTCAAATAGGAAAAGGTAGAAAATGAAAATCGCAATTATCGGATATTCTGGTGCTGGTAAGTCAACTCTAGCTGAAAAGTTGTCTCACTACTACTCCATCCCAAAACTTCACATGGACACACTTCAATTTCAACCTGGTTGGCAAGACAGCGACCGCGAATGGATGTTGACCGAGATGAAAAATTTTCTCACCAATCATGAAGCTTGGGTCATCGATGGTAATTATTCTTGGTGCTATTACGAAGAAAGAATGCAGGATGCTGACCAAATCATCTTTCTTAATTTTTCGCCATTGACCTGTCTCTTTCGAGCCTTTAAGCGCTATTTAAAATACAGAGGAAAAGTGAGAGAAAGTATGGCTAAGGGATGCCCCGAGCAATTCAACTGGGAATTTATTCGTTGGATTCTCTGGGATGGACGAACAAAAAATGCTAAGGAAAGATACCAACACTTAAGCAATACTTACCCAGAAAAGATGCATATTCTCCATTCTCAAGCAGAGATTGATTATTTCTTGCAATCTCTTAAAAATAGACTATAGAGTAACATTCATTAAGGACAGTATGTAGTGAATGACTAAAAAAGGAAGATTTTCATTCAGAAAATCTTCCTTTTGTGTTCTCTTTTATTCAGCAATCAAGGTTTCTAATCCAACCTTCATCATATCAGTGAAGGTATTTTGACGTTCTTCTGCAGTTGTGTCTTCGTCTGGATTAACCAAGCTATCAGAGATTGTCATAATAGCTAGCGCGTCAACATGGTGTTGGGCTGCCAGATAGTAAAGTGCTGCTGCTTCCATTTCCACAGCCTTGACTCCCCATTTACCAAGCTCGATGTTCTTTTCAAAGTAGTTTGAATAAAAGACATCAGAAGACAAAACGTTCCCAACGTGGGTGGTCATACCGAGTTCTTTGGCGATATGGTAGGCCTTATCTAACAAATCAAAGCTAGCGATTTGTGGGAAATCGTACTGTGGCCAGTCGTTACGGATGATGTTTGAGTTGGTTGCCGCTGCCTGCGCCAAAACTAATTCACGAACGTGAACATCCTCATTCAAAGAACCTGCAGTTCCCACACGGATCAATTTTTTCACACCGTAGTCAACAATCAACTCACGCGCATAAATCGAAATAGATGGCATCCCCATCCCAGTTCCCATGACAGATACACGGTGACCCTTGTAAGTACCAGTGTAACCAAACATGTTACGCACTTCGTTAAAACAAACAGCTTCTTCAAGGAAATTTTCTGCAATAAACTTAGCACGAAGAGGATCCCCAGGAAGAAGAATTTTATCAGCAATTTCACCCTGCTGAGCAGCAATATGGATAGACATAATTAAGATATAAAGGGCTACAGAGAACAAAGTAAAAATAGGAAACTGACGTAGCATCGATGATGCTAGGAAGTTTATCTTTTTTACACAGTTCTCCGTCCGTATTCAGTTCAGCAAATACGGTTTACCCATCCTTTCTTTTATTGTTATGAAAAGTTTTCCGCTCGTGTTCAAATCAAAACACACGCTCTACCTTTCTGTTTAATTTTGTTCTTTCACAGAGAGCTACCTGAGTCCTATTCAAGCTCAGGTAGTACTTTCTTATAAACTAGACAAACTAACTGTCATTGTAGCATCAGATTACAAGACATCATCGTCACTCACCTTGGAATTCAATGTCGTGCCCCAATGAGTGATTTTTCGATGTGGTTGGGCGAGAAGAGGTCTGTTGTCATAGATTGTTTGCCATCTATTCCAGATAAGACCTGTTCTCTTTTCGATCTTAATTCGAAGATTTCTCATATTTTCTTTAATTGGAAGGTTGAGTACAAAACCTGCAATCTGGTTACGTCCATTTCCTTCCCAAGAATGACTTCGAACAACTGAATGACCATTTTTATCTACTATAACTTCTTCCCAAGTTATAGAATAGCGTGCAATGTAAGCTCCACTATGCTGAATAGTTAGGGTTTTATCTTTTACAGGAGTGTAATTTAACACTTGTATTGGCTTAGAAGTTGGTGGTGTTACAGCATTCTTAGCCATAAATCGAAACACTTCTACTTCAGCAAGACTGAGAGCTTGATTTTTTTGACGTAGTTGAATGCGAACACGGCGACCTAATTTACCATTCAACTGGAGATCTAAACTGCTTCCCTCTAAACGAGAAACATACTTTCTAGTAACTTCTTTCCCTTTTTCATCATATAAGATCACATCAAAGTCTGCCAAGCGTTTGGAAGGTTCGCCATCTCCACGATTATAAAGACGGACAAGTCCTACCTGTTCTGTACGACCTAAATCAACTTCCCACCAAGGTTGATTTTCAAATTTTGTATGAGTAATTGATTGCTGGCTGTAGCTACTATTAGTATTCCCATCTAGAGCACGACTAGCATCTCCTCCAAACTCGGTTGAGCTTTGGCGTGCTTGCTTTTTCCATGCGATATTCTCAGCACGCAAGACTTGAACTTCTGCGAGACTGAGAGCATTGTAGCCCTCTAACTCAATACGGACAAAACGAGCTTTTTTATAGTCAATTGCAATTTGTGCAGAGATATCTTTCAGAGATGCAATGCGCTTTCTCTCAATCTCTTTCCCAGAACTATCTAAAAGAATCACATTAAAATTCGTAAGTCTATCCTGAGCAGTATCTGTTCGATTATAGATGTTGATTTGACGAATCGTTTCTTCCCTGTCTAAATCGACTTGCCACCAAGGCTTAGATTGAAACTCTGTATGCGTTACAGAATGATGAGCATAATTCCCATCAACTTTTCCATCTACAGCCCTTCTAGCGTCACCTCCAAAAGCTGTCGAACTTTGGGTAACCCGTTTCCCTAGAGCTATATTTTCAAGAGGTTCAGCGCTTGGTTGATTAGATGACAGAGGGACTTGTTGTTTCTTAAAGAAAGAAATTTTTTCCAGTTTTGGATCACGGTAACCCTGCTTGTCCAATGTTGTTCGTTTTCCAATATTAAAGTTTGGAATATCATTCATACGGCTTTCAAAATAGCCACGCGAACGGTGTTTAACATTGGCACTTCCTGTAGATGTCACAACATCACTATCATTTTGTAGCACAGATGTAACCACATTATCGTTATCCACTACATAATGTTTAATTTTCCCATTTACAGCAAGCTTCCGACTTTCTAGTCCTACATCCCAGAAACCATTTTTGGCATTCCAGATTGTCCTTGAAGTAATGACCTTAGGTGCATTAAATGTTGTCACTTTTTTCAAAACATTATTATAAAAAGTAGGATATTTCTGATAAGCTTCAACTGCTGCTATTTGAGCTAAGTAACCTCCTAGCGAATGACCTGTCATATAGAAATTGGTTATAGTGGAATCCTGCGCCAATTCTTTTACAACTTTACGAATATCATCCGCTTGTGCAGGTTTATTTCCTCCTAGCAAGGTCAAGTCCGTTCTCAAATCTTTTGCATCATTCAGTCTTGTTCCACGTATAGCCAACATTTGAATAGTATTGTCTTTTAAATAAGGAAGATCACTCTTAGTTTCGAATAGATAAGCATCCAAACCGCTAGTTGTATGGTAAGCTTTTTTCATCTTCCAAAACGGGGCTAACTCATTGTGCATCATCTTATATTCTTGACGATTCAAGTAAAGACTCGGAAATGGATTTTTATGATCTAGAATTTTTTCGATATAGTCATCATCACGATAGGATAATTCCATAAAGAGAAGAGCGTCTCGATCTGTAACATACCATTGTTTCTTATTATCATCTTCTCCATCTGCTAGTCCATCCCCATCACTGTCTGCTAGTAATGGATGACTGTTATATCCTAGATAGTCCTTACCATCTTTACGATAAACATAAAGCTCATCCTTATTTTTGATACCATCCTGATCGTCATCACCTTCTAAATCAAGGACTTTTTCACCATAAAGAGAATTGTCAAGAAAATCATTTTCTGAGTGCAGTTCTCCTTTTGAGATTTTCAAAAGATCTTCTGCTGTCACAGGACGAGAAGTTGTAGACTCATTCTTTAAATTTTCCTCTTTATTCACTTCTTCAGGAACTAGAGTCGGCTCTGTTTTATGGGACTCCAGCTTTTCTTCTTCCTTCTGATTTTTAAGGACTTCTTTTGTTTCTGGAGTTGGTTGGATAACTGACACACTTTCCTCTATAAGAGGTGTTCCCTGTTTTTTATCAGCATTTTCTAGTTTTGTCGGACCATCCGTTGCATTTACTACTGCATGAGTCTCATTTTTCACAACTGGACTTCCTTCATTGGCAGAAATTCCTGTCGGTACTAAAAAAGCAAAGCCAACTGCAACAGATATAACTCCGATACTTAATTTTTTTATGCCAAAACGCATTATTCGCTGACCGATTTTCATTCTTTTTAACTTTCTTTTATTTTCCCCTATTTACCAATCAGATTACTAATCCTGTATGCTAGTTTGTTTTTACAAGTAATTTTCCCTAATCGATAAATAAGCATGTGATAGATTTTTGCTAAAAATATAGTAGTTGATTGGATTTTTGTTCATATTTTAATCACAACAAACCTAATCTTCTCTACTAAAGGTGTTGAGAACTAAAACCTTCATTTCTAGTCTGATCTCACCGCCACTTTTTTACAATTCAGCAAGAATTGCTTTAAGCAAACCTTTGAAATCACCTTTAACACGTTCAGTCACTTCTACAACTTCTTCGTGGTTGAGTTCTTCTTGGAATCCAGCTGCAAAGTTAGTAATACATGAAATTCCTAGAACTTTCAAACCTGAGTGGGTTGCTACAATAACTTCAGGAACAGTAGACATACCGACTGCATCAGCTCCCAGTGTCTTATAGGCACGAATTTCTGCTGGTGTTTCATAAGTCGGACCAGTAACACCGATATAGACACCTTCATCAAGCTTGATACCAAGTTTCTTAGCCACTTCATGGGCAGTAGCACGATATTCTGGAGTGTAGGCTTTAGACATATCTGGGAAACGTGGACCAAAGTCATCCAAGTTTTCACCCATCAATGGGTTTTGCCCTGTCATATTGATATGGTCTGAGATAGCCATCAAAGTACCAGGGCCATAACCAATACCACCAGCTGCATTGGTTACAATAACACCTTCACATCCGAGAACTTTCATGACACGTACTGGGAAAGTCACGACTTCCAGAGGATTGCCTTCGTAGAAATGGAAACGACCTTGAAGAGCCAAGACCTTGCGACCTGCCAGTTCACCATATACCAATTTACCAGCGTGACCGACTACTGTTGAACGCCCCCAGTTTGGAATATCAGCATAATCTACTACAACTGGATTTTCGATTTCTTCTGCCAATTCTCCAAGTCCTGATCCAAGGATTAGACCGAACTCAGGGGCTGCGATTCCCTTGTCTTTCAGGAAAGCAGCTGTTTCATTGATTTTATCTAAAAATGTCATTGTGTGTCTCCTTTATTAGTTTTTAGCATTTGACCGATTTTGTCAAAGGTTTTGGCATTGCGAATGGTAATATAGCGATAGAAAGGCATCTTGAGTAGGTGCTTGTGATAGGCAGTTGCATAGTAGGATTCTTCAGAAAATTTCCCCCAGAAAATCCCATGTCTTCCAAAATGAACCACTTCATCTACCAGTTCCAAACTGTCCACTTTCTCGATGACTTGATCCGCATCCAAGCCTTCTGTATAAAAGAGGACATCTTTTCGAGCCAGATCTTTGGTCCACCATTCAGGCAGATTTTCAAGTTCATCTTCATAATCCTCTTGACTCAGTAAAGAAAAGCTCTGAATAAATGGATAATGGACTGCAAAGAAAGCCTCTAACTTTTCAACCAATTGGGCTTTGGGAGCTGTCGAAGTAAAGAAAATATTGCCACTGTTGATGTAGGTTTCAACTTTTTCCAGTCCCAACTCTGTCAGTTCTTGCCGAAGCTCCGCCATGACAACTTTATTTTTCCCACCGACATTAATGCCCCGAACAAGTAAAGCATATCGCGTCATCTTATACCAATTTATCTAAGAAACTTTCCCCAATCATGGCAGTTTCAACACCAAAGTTATCCGCAACTGTCGCTGAGATATCTGCAAAATGTCCGATAGGAATGACACCATTTCCTTTAAAGGCAGGGCTGTAGGCCAATAATGGAATATATTCACGAGTGTGGTCTGTTCCTGCATACGTTGGGTCATTTCCATGGTCCGCAGTAATCAAGAGAAGGTCGTTCTCTCTCATGGCTGCGATAATTTCAGGCAAGCGCTCATCAAACTCATGCAAGCAATCACGGTAACCGTGAGCATTGCGGCGGTGGCCGTAAAGGGCATCAAAGTCCACCAAGTTTGTGAATGAGAATCCTTTTTCAAACTCAGCAAGACCCATGGTCTTCAATAGTGTATCAATTCCGTGGCTGTTTGACTTGTTGTGACCCATATCATGGTTGATACCCGCACCGTTAAAGATATCATTGATTTTACCAACAGCATAAGTATCGATACCTGCTTCATTGAGTTTATCCAAAACAGTTGGTGCAAATGGAGATACGGCCAAGTCACGACGGTTTGCTGTACGAGTAAAGTTACCTGGCTCACCAACATATGGACGAGCAATGATGCGACCTAGAAGGGCTGGGCGCTCAAGGGTAATCGAACGAGCGTATTCACAGATACGATACAATTCATCCAGAGGAATGATGTCTTCGTGGGCAGCAATTTGCAAAACAGGGTCAGCTGAAGTATAGATAATCAACTCCCCAGTTTCCATCTGGCGTGGTCCAAAGTCATCGATAACGGCTGTACCTGAGTAAGGTTTGTTAGCTTCACGAATGACCTTGCGTCCTGAGAATTCTTCAATTTTTGTCAAGATTTCTTCTGGGAATCCATTCCAGAAAGTATCGAAAGGTTCTGTAATGTTAAGGCCCATGATTTCCCAGTGTCCAGTCATGGTATCCTTACCAAGAGATACTTCTTCCAATTTTGTTGCATATCCTGTTGGATTGCTTTCAGCTGGAACAGTCTTAAGAGGAGTTTCTCGAGGAATATTTCCAAGACCAATTTTAGCCATGTTTGGGACATTCAAACCAACTGTTTTAGAAATGTGTCCCAGTGTGTCAGAAGCTCCATCTGGAACTCCTGCATTGACAAAGTTATTAGCATCTGGTGCAGCACCGATTCCTACAGAATCTAATACCACCAAGTGAATACGATTAAATTTTGACATAATGTGTCTCCTTATTATGTTGATTATGTTGATTATTTTGATTTTGTTGAAGTTAAAATCTGAACTCCATCTTGTCCAGCAACGATGACCTTATCTACCATTTGGTTAAATAAGCCGTGTTCTACAACACCAACGACATGGTCCAATTCTTGCCCAAAGGCAATTGGATTTTCAATGACATCTAAGGCAAGGTCAATGATAAAATTCTGCATATCTGTCACAAAACGTTGACCGTCTTTTTCACGGAAACTTGGTTTGTAGCCAGCTCGCTCAAAACGACGGAAAACCTGTTCTGCGCCATACCGAACCACTTCCACAGGCAATTTAAAAGCACCTAGTTTGTCTACCAGCTTGCTTTCATCCACCACCCAAATATATTCTTTTGAGGGCGTTGCGACAACCTTCTCCATCAGAAGGGCACCACCACCACCTTTGATTCCATTAAACTGACTATCCACTTCGTCCGCCCCGTCGACTGTCACATCGACAAAGTCTACTTGGTCAATAGACTTGAGTGGGATATTAAGCCCTTCAGCCTGTTTACTAGTCACACTAGAAGTCGTTACAGCTGTAATCTGTAACCCTTCTTCCTTGATCCGACGACCGATTTCTTCTACGAAATAATAGGCAGTAGACCCCGTTCCAAGTCCGACTACCATGCCATCCTTGACAAACTCAGCAGCCTTGATGCCTGCCATTTTCTTCAGATTTTCCACTCAAACACCTCCATTAAAGAGCTACTTCTATTATAACATGTATCCGTTTTTATTTCATGGATACACTAGAAAAACCCGAACATTTTTATTTTTATGTCCACCTTGTTTTGGTAGTTAGAATCTTAGTTATGAGAACTTGTAGATAAAAACATGTCCTAGCCAAAAGCAGCAACAGTTGATTTTTTATCATAAAGATGATTAAATAGTTAAGTACAGAAAAGGAGAAATAAGATGAACCCATTAGATTTGTTTAACCAAGTAAAAGAATTAATCGAAACAAAAGATTTCGAAGCTGCAAAAACATTTGTTGCAGAAAATCAAGACCAACTTGGAGAATACTTCTCTCAAGCTCAGCAGTTGATTTCTGGTTCTGAAGGTCTAGATGGCCTCGTTGGAAAGATTAAAGGATTTTTCTAAAAGATATAAAGGCGCCTGAAACAATCAGGTGCCTTTTTGAGATATTTTTTTCATTATTTTAGGCAGATAACTGCTGATTTCCGTCGGCAAGACCACATAATGTTCTTGAGCTAGTTCTTGGGCTATGGCTGAATGAAGATGGGTTGCTACTGCCACACGTTCGTAGAGACTGGCCTGTCGAAATTGGCCTGCAAATCCTGCGATTATCCCAGCCAGAGTATCTCCCATTCCCCCAGTCGCCTGATAGGGACCGCCAACCTGTAACTGGTAATAATCAGATTGGCTAACTTGCCAAATACGAGTAGCTGGACCTTTCTCCACCAAAATTGTTCCTTGAGGGAAGGAAGTCAGGGCACTAGCTGTTGCATCTTCGCTTTGATTTTCAATCGTAATTCCAGATAATTTTTCCCATTCTTTTTGGTGGGGAGTTAGGATAAGCTGGTTAGACGGAAATGACAAACTTGTCCTAGCAAGGATGGTTCTACAATCAAAATCTGATTCTTTTTTAAGCTAGCAAAGACCTGTTTTACTAGGTTTTCTCCAAAAGCATCGTCTCGTAAACCAGGTCCCACTAAGACCACTTCTGCCTTCTCCAACTGCTCTTTTAACAGTTGCTGGTCTTGAAGAGAAAAGGCCATGGCCTCAGGTAAATGGCTGTGCAGAGCTGAAATATTTCCCTGTCCGTTCCGATGGTCACCAATCCTGCACCGCTTTTTACAGTTGCTAAAGCAGCCATGATGATGGCACCACCATAAGGATAGGTACCACCAAGCAATAGCAGACGACCGTAATTTCCTTTATGACTTGTACGAGAACGTTCAATAATGACTTTTTCTAGTAGAGCTTGATCAATCACTTTCATCTTTTTTCCTCGACTATCCTTTACCTGATTGTTTTAAGACAATCCGATACACTTTTTTAGTCCACTCTTCCAAACCTTCTCCATCATGGTCAAGATAATACACCCTATCCAGTAATTGACTTGGAATAATATTTTCAAATTGGCTCTTATTATGAGTTGGAATAATGCAAATATATAACTCACTAAATAAATTCAACATGTCCTTAATTTTTGCAACATGGTAGCCATCAAAAATATAACCGGTAAGTTTAATCAAATCTGTATAGATAAAATGAAAACTCACTCCAGGAATAAACTTGTCTTGTAATTCTTTCTCTGAAGAAGCTCGACCTAATAAACGTTCCATCGCTAATCGATAACCAGAACTTGTATTTGACCACCCTAACATGACATAGTCAAAATAATCTATCGGATCCGATGCAGCATTTCGACTATCCAAAACCAACTCCTCAGCATCTCGCCCAAAGGCTTTCACAGCAGACAAGAGCTGGCCTGTTTTAAATATAGAAATTGCTGCATCTATAGTCGTAGTATGACTACAGTAGTCTGAAGTCACTAAGCTCTTATATAGATCATAAGTCGAGGCTACTATTTTATCTGTAGGGGTAAATGGTGGCAGAAAGGAATGCTGAAAGATGTAATCTAAAACCTCTTTTTTTAAACAAGAATCAGCACACTCAATATTTGTTTGACGTTTATGAAGCTTTTCGTAAGCTATAAATTTAGCAATTTTTTCTAATTCCCATTCTTGAATATTTGGATAATCAATCAGTGCTAAGTAGTATATTCCATCCCATTGTAAACTATATTCCCCATTATAAATTTTTAAAATCATCTAATCACCTCACTTTATTATACAACAAAAAGGAGGTGCATACCTCCTTTTATAAACTTATTTCTAAAATTTAATATTTATTTCTTCCATTTTAGATATAGCTATAGATAATACACTTTCCTCAGAAAATTTTTCTCTTATTTTCTATCCAATGTCCGGAGTGCTGCCTGATAGGTTTGCTCCATCAGCATAGTAATGGTCATAGGACCGACACCTCCAGGAACTGGCGTAATATGGCTAGCAAGTGGGGCAACTGCCTCATAATCCACATCCCCACAGAGCTTACCATTTTCATCGCGGTTCATCCCAACGTCAATGACTACCGCACCTGGTTTGACAAAGTCAGCAGTCACAAACTTGGCACGACCGATTGCTACTACGAGAATATCCGCTTTTGCAGCAACCTTAGCGAGATTATGGGTGCGTGAGTGGGTCAAAGTCACTGTTGCATTTTTGGCCAAAAGAAGCTGGGCCATAGGTTTTCCAACAATATTGGAACGACCGATGACGACCGCATTTTTACCTTCCAAGTCAATCCCATATTCATGAAACATTTCCATAATTCCTGCAGGTGTAGAAGGAATCATGACTGGATGACCAGACCAGAGACGTCCCATGTTTAGGGGATGGAAACCATCTACGTCCTTTTCAGGATCAATAGCTAATAAAACTGCCTCTTCGTCAATATGTTTTGGTAATGGTAACTGGACCAAAATTCCATGCCAAGCTGGATCTTGATTGTATTTGGCAATCAAGTCTAACAATTCCTCTTGAGTAATGGTATCTGGAACTCGCACAACTTCACTACGGAAACCAGCCGCAAGGGCTGACCTCTCCTTGTTACGAACGTAGACTTGGCTGGCAGGATTGTCCCCAACCAAAATCACTACCAAACCAGGTAATAGCCCCGTTTCTTCCTTTAATCTTTCAGTCTTTTCAGCCAGCTGTCCTTGTAACTTAGCTGCTAGAGCCTTCCCATCAATAATCTGTGTCATATCACTTCTCTTTTCTTTCAAATATCTTCCATTATACCAAAAACTGTTGGTCCCCTCTAACACTTCTTTCCTAGGCTATCTTATAGTTTCAAACTATAAGAAAAAGCTCGAGTCGAGCTTTTCATTAATCTATATTTTATATGTAAAGTTGGCTACAAATAGCTAAACAAAGCTAACTTATAAAACCTTACTCAAGAAGTCCTTAGTCCGTTGTTCTTGGGTTTGTTCAAAAATCTGTTCAGGTGTTCCGTCTTCAACAACCACACCGTCTGCCATAAAGATGACACGATCTGCCACCTCACGGGCAAATCCCATCTCATGTGTTACGATAACCATAGTCATTCCTGACTTGGCAAGGTCTTGCATAACAGCTAGAACTTCTCCAACCATCTCAGGGTCCAGAGCTGAAGTCGGCTCGTCAAAGAGCAAAACATCAGGTTCCATGGCCAACCCACGCGCGATGGCAATCCGTTGTTGCTGCCCACCCGACAAACTCTGTGGATAAGCAGTTGCCTTATCTGGTAAACCAACTTTTTCCAAAAGTTCCTGAGCTCTCTTCTCAGCAACTTCCTTACTTTCACCTTTGGTCTTGATAGGAGACAAGGTGATATTTTCCATCACAGTCATATTAGGAAAGAGATTAAATTGTTGGAAAACCATGCCCATCTTTTCACGCATGGCAAAGAGGTCATTCTTCTTGTCCGTAATATCGACTCCCTCAAAGATAACCTTCCCCTTGGTCGCTTCTTCCAACAAATTCATAGAGCGAAGCAAGGTAGATTTCCCGCTCCCTGAAGGACCGATGATAACGACAACTTCTCCTCTTTTAATCTCGAGGTTGATGCCCTTCAATACTTCATTCTTTCCAAAGGATTTATGTAAATTTTCAATTTTTATCAAGGTTTCTGTCATTATTTCTTATCTCCTTGTCCCATACGTTTTTCAAATGCTTTCAAAGCTACTGTCAAAATAGAGGTCATAATCAAGTAGTAAAAGGCTGCAAATAAAAGTGGTGTTAAAGGTAGATAGGTTGTTGTAGAAACTGTTGTAGCTCCGTTCCACAACTCCATAACACCAATAGCTGATAAGAGGGAACTATCCTTGATAATAGTGATAAATTCGTTCCCCAATGCTGGTAAGATATTTTTGATTGCTTGTGGCAAAATCACATAGCGCATCGCATTTTTAGGACGAATCCCTAAAGAATAAGCCGCTTCTAACTGCCCCTTAGGAACCGCATTAATCCCAGCACGAACAGTCTCAGAAACATAAGCACCACTGTTCATAGAGATAATCAAAATCCCTGGAATCAGACGGGAAAGGTCAACACCTAAAATTCCAACCTGAATAGTCGGAGCATTGATGTGCATAAGGGCAAAGGCAATCATAATCTGAACCATCATCGGTGTCCCACGGAAAATCCAAACGTACAAGTTGGCGAGCCAAACAAACGGTTTAAACTTTGAACGTTGCCCAAAAGCCAAGACAACACCCAAAATAGTTCCCAAAAAGACAACACAGATAGAAATGAGAACCGTCACGACAGCCCCATAGTTAAAATAAGGTAAATACTTAGGTAAGAAAGAAAAATTCATAGTCACACTGCTTTCTAAAATAGAATACTGTATGATTATAACATGTATTGAATTAAAATTCAAACTTTTTATCTGATTTATTCAAAAAATCTTTAAGCTGGTAGAATTAGCGAGAAATCTTAGTTTTTTCTAGTCAAGTTGGCCTCCTTTATGGTAAAATAGTAACGATAAGAAATGAAGGAGAATCAAAATGGAATCACATTTGGTTAGAATCATCAACCGCCTTGAAGCAATGGCAAAAGACGGCGGAAATTTAAAACGTAATTTTGAACGCGAAGGAGTTGTTGTTGCAGAAGTTGCATACAGCCACGACGAAGAAAACGGCTCAATCTTTACCCTTCGTGATGTCGAAGCTCGCGAAACTTATACTTTTGACAGCATTGACTTGATTGCAATGGAGATTTACGAACTCCTTTACTAATACAAAACAAGCTGGGATTACACCCTGCATGTCTAACCAAAATCCTTTTTGTCTCACAAATAGGATTTTTTTATTCCCTAAAATCTCAAAAATTTTCATTGTAGCAACTTCTCAAAGCTGCAATCTTTTTACTTGCTTTACACCCCAATCCTGTTATAATGAGAGTATAGAAATTTGACTATTATTGACCTTTGGACAGGCCAAGCTAAAGAAAGAAATGAGGTAGATGTATGCTTTGTCAAAACTGTAAAATCAATGACTCAACAATTCATCTTTATACCAATCTCAATGGAAAGCAAAAACAAATTGACCTCTGTCAAAACTGCTATAAGATTATCAAGACAGATCCTAACAATAGCCTCTTTAAAGGTATTACGGATCTGAACAATCGTGACTTTGATCCCTTTGGTGACTTCTTCAATGACCTAAACAATTTTAGACCTTCTAGCAATACTCCTCCGACTCCTCCAACCCAATCAGGTGGAGGTTACGGTGGAAACGGCGGTTATGGTTCCCAAAATCGTGGACCTGCTCAAACTCCTCCACCAAGCCAAGAAAAAGGTCTACTGGAAGAATTTGGTATCAACGTAACTGAAATTGCCCGTCGTGGAGATATTGACCCCGTTATTGGGCGCGACGATGAGATTATCCGTGTCATCGAAATTCTCAATCGCAGAACTAAGAATAATCCTGTTCTTATCGGTGAACCAGGTGTCGGAAAAACTGCCGTTGTCGAAGGTCTAGCTCAGAAAATCGTTGATGGCGATGTTCCCCATAAACTACAAGGCAAACAAGTCATCCGTCTGGATGTGGTTAGCCTAGTTCAAGGAACGGGCATCCGTGGACAATTTGAAGAACGCATGCAAAAACTCATGGAAGAAATTCGCAAACGTGAGGACATCATTCTCTTTATCGATGAAATCCATGAAATAGTCGGTGCGGGTTCTGCTGGCGATGGCAATATGGATGCAGGAAATATCCTCAAGCCAGCCCTTGCTCGTGGTGAACTGCAACTGGTCGGTGCCACTACCCTCAATGAATATCGTATCATTGAAAAAGATGCTGCCCTAGAGCGTCGTATGCAGCCTGTCAAAGTCGATGAACCAACCGTGGAAGAAACAATCACTATCCTCAAAGGGATTCAAAAGAAATACGAAGACTACCACCACGTTCAGTATACCGATGCTGCAATTGAAGCAGCTGCAACTCTTTCCAATCGCTACATCCAAGATCGCTTCTTGCCTGACAAGGCCATCGACCTCCTAGATGAAGCTGGTTCTAAGATGAACTTGACCTTGAATTTTGTGGATCCTAAAGTAATTGATCAACGCTTGATTGAGGCTGAAAATCTTAAATCTCAAGCTACACGAGAGGAAGATTTTGAGAAGGCGGCTTATTTCCGCGACCAGATTGCCAAGTATAAGGAAATGCAAAAGAAAAAGGTCACAGACCAAGATACTCCTATCATCAGTGAGAAAACCATTGAGCACATTATCGAGCAGAAAACCAATATCCCTGTTGGCGATTTGAAAGAGAAAGAACAATCTCAACTCATCCATCTAGCCGAAGATCTCAAGTCTCATGTTATTGGACAAGATGATGCTGTCGATAAGATTGCCAAGGCTATTCGCCGGAATCGTGTCGGTCTCGGTACCCCTAACCGCCCAATCGGAAGCTTCCTCTTTGTCGGACCAACTGGGGTCGGTAAGACAGAACTTTCCAAACAATTAGCTATCGAACTCTTTGGTTCTGCTGATAGCATGATTCGCTTTGACATGAGCGAATACATGGAAAAACACAGCGTAGCTAAGTTGGTCGGTGCCCCTCCAGGTTATGTTGGCTACGATGAGGCTGGGCAATTAACTGAAAAAGTTCGCCGCAATCCGTATTCTCTTATTCTCTTGGATGAAGTAGAGAAAGCCCATCCAGATGTTATGCATATGTTCCTTCAGGTCTTGGACGATGGTCGTTTGACAGATGGGCAAGGACGTACCGTTAGCTTCAAGGATGCCATCATCATCATGACTTCAAATGCAGGTACAGGTAAGGCCGAAGCCAGCGTTGGATTTGGGGCTGCCAGAGAAGGACGTACCAACTCTGTTCTCGGTGAACTCGGTAACTTCTTTAGCCCAGAGTTTATGAACCGTTTTGATGGTATTATCGAATTTAAGGCTCTCAGCAAAGATAACCTCCTTCAGATTGTCGAGCTTATGCTTGCAGATGTTAACAAACGTCTTTCTAGCAACAACATTCATTTGGATGTAACCGACAAGGTCAAGGAAAAATTGGTTGACCTTGGTTATGATCCAAAAATGGGAGCACGCCCACTCCGCCGTACCATTCAAGACTATATAGAGGACGCAATCACTGACTACTACCTTGAAAATCCAAGTGAAAAAGACCTAAAGGCAGTTATGACCAGCAAGGGCAACATTCAAATCAAATCTGCCAAAAAAGCTGAAGTAAAGACTTCTGAAAAAGAAGTATAAATCCTATAGAAAAGGAGTAGAAAATGAAAATTTTCTGCTCCTTTTTATTAAAATAACTGTAATTTCTTGACAGCTTGCCCTTTGTCCATTATGATAATAATAACGATACTAGATAATGAGGAAAATGCAATGGCAAACCCAACTTTCGGAGAAAAAAAAGCGAATACAGACTATGTTGCACGCTATGGAGTGTATGCAGTTATCCCTGATGCTGAACAAAAACAAATTGTTCTTGTTCAAGCACCCAATGGCGCCTGGTTCCTACCAGGTGGTGAAATTGAAGCAGGTGAAAATCATCAAGAAGCCCTAAAGCGTGAATTGATTGAAGAGCTCGGCTTCACAGCTGAAATTGGTACCTATTACGGACAAGCTGACGAATATTTCTACTCTCGTCATCGTGACACCTACTACTACAATCCTGCCTATCTCTATGAAGCGACTTCTTTCAAAGAAGTGCAAAAGCCACTAGAAGACTTTAATCATATTGCCTGGTTCCCTATTGACGAGGCTATTGAAAATCTCAAACGTGGTAGCCATAAATGGGCTATTGAATCTTGGAAAAAACAGCATAAGATTGACTAAATCCAGCCACTTTATTCAAAAAGTGCTATAATAGAATTAGAAAATCGGAGGAAATGTTATGAAGCTTATCAATACGACAAACTCACACTCGCAACTTGTAAAAAGCCAGCTAGAAAGTACAGATGCAATCCTTGTTGAGGTCTATTCTGCAGGGAATACAGATGTTATTTTTACCCAAGCTCCGCTTCACTATGAAATCCTCATCTCAAACAAACACCGCGCTATTCGAGAACCTGAAATCGAAGCTATTCAAGAATTTTTCTTGAAACGTAAAATTGATAAGGACTCTATTGATGAGGCCAATATCAAAACCCTCTATTCAGAAAAATTAATTGGAATTTCGATTCCAACCAAATAAAATCTTGGAGAGATTAGAAAGTGCTTTGAACCTTATGGAACAAAATTAGGTTTATTTAGCTTTTTAAATCATCTCCAATTTTTTATCTTCAAATCTTATCATACAAGATTTTGTAGATAATTAAGGAGACAAACATGGGAGACATCATATATAGAGAGGCAAGAATTGAAGAAAGCGAAAAAATTGGAAAATTATTAGCCAATTCCTTTCTTGACTATCCCTTTTTAACAATTTTAAAAGACGATTTGAAGAAACCTGACTCCTATCCTGCTTTTGTAGAAACATTGCAAATTCTGCTTACTAGAGTCTATATTAAAAAAGGAAACTGTTTAGTTGCGGAACAAGATGGAGAATTACTTGCAGTTGCCCTTTTGCAACAAAAGGATTTCTGTATACTATCCTATCTACGAAATGGTGGGACAAACATTTTTCGCTACATTCGACTGCAAAATCTCCTTAAATACTTTGACTTTGTAAAACGTTCCAAAAAGCATTTAGAAAAATCTGGAGAGTTTGATTGATATTTGATGGCTTTAGCTGTCAATATAGAAAGTAAGGGACGGGGAATAGGTAGTACTTTTCTGACACAAGGGATTGAACCTTATGTCAAATCAAAAGGCTGTAAACACTTAGGTTTCATTACCAGCACAGCTAGAAATGCCTCATTCTACGAGAAAAACGATTATGTATTACTGGACCATATGGACTTAGAATACGGATCAAAATCAATTGGTAACTGGGCATTTTTAAAAACAATAAATAAATAAATAAATAAATAAATAAGATTTGGTGCTGCTTATCACAGAACCAAATCTTTTTTATTATGTTAGAAACGAATCGTCTCACGTGTTTTTTCGTATGAAGTGACAAAACGGTTGGTTACACCTGGTTCTGCAACTTCCAAAGCTTGCGAAATTTTATCAAATGAAGCATGATAGTCAAATTCTTTTTCAAAAATTTCTAATGATTCATTAAAAGCTTCTTGAATTCGTTCATCAAATGAGCGGTAACGGTTCGAATACTGTAGTAATTGTTCTGTCAACGTTGCATATTGAACAATATTATATGTTTCTTCTTCAAGTGCTTCCATATCATTTGTTGCAATTTCAAGCATCCGGTTCACAGCTTCGATATTGACCCGAGCTTCTTCTAGTTCAGCCATCAACTCTTCAGTATGGTTACTTGCTGTAAAGAACGACTGTAAGAAATTCTGAGGAATACCTGGAAGATTGCGTTTTTCCATATATCTCTTAATTGTGTGAAGACGATTAACATAAACATTTGCCTTCTGGCGAGCATTGATATCATCTTTTTCAATCTGAGCAAGACGTTGACTAACCGCAACTTGTTCATCTTCAATTTCCTTCAAAGTCGCTTGTAAGTTTTCCAAACGATCTTCAAGGAATGAATAAGGTTCAGAATGTTCCTCTTGTTCAGAAGTTAGTTCCAATACAGATTCTTCTAAAGATTCTAACTCAGCTTGTAATCTATGAACATGACTAACATCTGTTTCAGATAGTAGGTAATTGTTACTCAATCGTTGAATATCTTCCACTAAAACAGCATTACTATCTTTCATGTGTTTCAAATATGTAGGAAGGGTTGCAACTAAGCCTTCTACTACCTTTTGAGCTGCAATTTCTCGTGTAAAGATATCATAGAGTGCATTGATTTCTTCTTGAACTTGAGTATTTTCATACTCAGCATTATCCAACTCTAATTGTGCAATATTTTCGTGATTTTTCTTCAAAGCTTCATAAAGCAATTGGAAGCGAGATTCAATATCCGTTTCAGCAAAATGATAGTTAGCATCTAAAAGCTTACGGTAGCCATCTTCTAAATCTTCCAGTTGATCAGGTAGGTCTTTAGATAATGTTGCTACAATTGCTGGTATACGATCAACAATATGTGTCAAAGCCAAGATATGATTTTCAGCATTATCCAAAATCACAGCAGCTTCTACTGGGTCACCTGACGAATTTAAAGTTACAAACTGAGAAAACTCTGATTGGATATTTTCCAATTGTTTTTCAATTTCAGATAAACCTTGGCCATATTCTTCAGAATGATCAGCAACTCGGTGTTGCAACTCTTCAAACAAGTCCAAGGTATGAAGAACACGTCCACTATTTTTAGACTCTTGTTTCTCCAAATCTGCCAAGGCATTGCGAATTGCCGCAATATCTTCTTCAATCAAGGTAATTTGGCTCTCGATTTGGTCAATTTGATGACTGGCCTTGAAAAAACGGAATGAGTTGTTATAGCCTTCTGCCTCAAAAAGATTATTTTCGATATCGGCAAAAGAGTTAAGAGATAGGTCAACCCATTTTTGGTTCCACTCACGGAAAGTCACTTGACTTTGTCCAATCAAGTGCATATTTTTTACAGCTTCAACTTCATCGTTTACTGGAAGATTGTACAGCTCTTCTTTTTTCTCTTCTAAAATTGCTAATTTACTTTCATTGCGTTTTCTTACGTAGATTGCGATAGCATAGGCAATCACTAAGAAAACTGCAACTGCAATTGCAAGATAAAATACTAGTCTACCAGACATATTAAACTCCTTTTTTACTTGAAACAATCGTAATGATTATATCATATTTTTTAGACCAAGGGAACTACTTCTCCCGATTTTTTAGACATCAAGTGTACTATAGACGGCATTTTCTTCGATAAACTCACGACGAGGCTCTACTCGATCCCCCATCAACATATCAAAGATTTTATCTGCTTCTGCAGCATCATCCACAGAAACTCTAGCCATCAAGCGGTGTTCTGGATCCATGGTTGTTTCCCACAATTGGTGGTCGTCCATTTCACCAAGACCTTTATAACGCTGAATAGTCGGTTTGGTACGACCTTCACTATAACGGGCTAAAGCTTCTTGGAGTTTTATTTCTTGATCTGCACCTGGCTGGATGTATTCTTTAATCTCGCTTCCAACCTTGACACCATAGATTGGTGGTTGGGCAATATAAACATAACCAGCTTCTAGGATTGGTTTCATATAACGATAAATCAAGGTTAAAAGAAGGGTACGAATGTGGGCTCCATCGACATCGGCATCGGTCATCAAAACGAGTTTTTGGTAACGAGCTTTTGAAACATCAAATTCTGCGCCAAATCCTGTTCCCATCGCTGTAAAAAGACTTCTAATTTCTTCATTAGCAAGAATCTTATCCATACTAGCTTTTTCAACGTTCAAAATTTTACCGCGAATTGGAAGAATTGCCTGAAATTCACGGTTACGACCAGATTTGGCTGATCCACCAGCTGAGTCTCCTTCGACGATGAAAAGTTCCGTTTCAGCAGGGTTGTTAGAAGAACAGTCTGCTAGTTTCCCTGGAAGGTTGGAAATTTCCAAACCAGATTTTTTACGAGTGACTTCACGCGCACGCTTGGCAGCGACTCGAGCCTTAGCAGCTAAAATCCCTTTTTCCACGATTCGCTTGGCAATCTGTGGATTTTCCATTAGGAAATCAGAGAAAGCATCACTGAAGAGGCGATTGGTAATCTTAACCACTTCGCTATTTCCCAGTTTGGTCTTGGTTTGTCCTTCAAACTGTGGATTTGGGTGTTTAACTGAAATAACTGCAGTTAGTCCTTCTCGGACATCTTCCCCTGTCAGGTTGTCTTCATTGTCTTTAAGTAATTTATTCTTGCGAGCATAATCATTGATAACACGTGTCAAGGCTGTACGGAAACCTTGTTCATGCGTTCCACCTTCATGTGTATGAATATTATTGGCGAAACTCATGACATTTTCATGATAACCAGTTGTGTACTGCATGGCTACCTCAACTGTGATATCATCCATCTCACCGTCTGTATAGATTGGTGTAGCAAAGATTACATCCTTGTTCTCGTTGATATATTCAACATAACTAGCAATCCCACCTTCATAGTGGTAATGCTTAGTTTGTTCCAGACCTTCGCGCTTATCTGTGATGGAGATTTGAAGACCACGATTTAGAAAGGCTAACTCTTGAATGCGTTTGTTTAATTTATCGAAATCAAAGGTTGTTGTTTCAGTGAAGATTTCTGGGTCTGGTGTGAAGTGAACTGTTGTTCCCGTTTTATCCGTATCCCCAACCACCTCAAGGTCTGCGACAACATGACCACGACGGTATTCTTGGTAATGAATCTTACCGTTTTTGTGGACATGAACATCTAACTGAGTGGAAAGAGCATTAACTACTGACGACCCCACTCCGTGAAGACCACCTGAGACCTTATAGCCGCCACCGCCGAATTTTCCTCCAGCATGAAGGACTGTAAAGACAGTCTCAACGGCAGGTCGGCCTGTTTTTTCCTGAATATCGACTGGGATACCACGCCCATCATCGACAACAGTAATCGAATCATCTGGCTCAATAAAAACTTGAATATGGCTGGCAAATCCTGCCAAGGCCTCGTCAATTGAGTTATCAACAATTTCCCAGACTAGATGGTGAAGACCTTCTTTTGAGGTTGACCCGATATACATCCCTGGACGCATACGAACAGCCTCTAAGCCCTCTAAAACTTGAATTTGACTGGCATCATAATCCTGTGCCTGCAGATTTTTGATTTCTTCTGTCATCTTATTCCTTTTTCTTACATGTCTAATACTTGTATTAAATCCACGATACTGGTAAACAAGTGGGTATCCAAGCCTGCAGCTTGACCTGCTTCGATATCAATCAGCCGATCACCAATGACAAGCCCAGAATCAATCTGATACTTCTCTCTTAAATAAATCATAGACTCAGGATCTGGTTTTCTCTTAAAGCCTGAGTTAGAAGTCACTACTTCCGTAAAATAAGCTGCTATGGAGGTTTTTTCTAAAATTTCCAAGACCTGATCATTTCGATGAGAGACCAAAAAATGACGCCCACCTTGATTTGAAATGTCCTCCAATAAGTCAGAAACTCCATCAAATAAAATCGGGTGTTCAAGCTCTCTGGCTTCATTTTCCTTGTACTTTTCTAAAAAATGCTCTAAGTTGGGAGCGAATGTCTCAATTGCAAAATCAGTAGAAACCTTTAAAGCTTGATAGACACTGTCATGGTCTTGTGTGATACCATACAGTGCCAAAGTTTCAACAAAGGCAGCTGTTGAAGTTTCATAATTATCTAGTAAAGTTCCACCTAAATCCCAGATATAATCGTGATATTTCATAGCTTTCATTATACCATTTTTTCCTTAAAAAAGCGATGATTTCCCTGAGTTTTCCACATAAAAAAACGAGAGTTTGACTCCCGTTTTACTGATTGTTACCAAAGACATCTCGATAGAGCATTCCTGTTCGTAAAGTCTCTGCGTCTCCTCCTAATTGCTCCACCAATTCGTAGGCAAAGGCAAGGGCTGTTGAGGGGCCTCGACTGGTTGTCAAATGTCCATCTACCACTACTGTTTCCTTGACATATTGACCATCAAGGATTTGCTCTTGAACGCCATCATAGCAAGTGTACTGCTTATTTTTCAGAACTCCTGCTTGATTGAGGGCAATTGGTGCCGCACAAATGGCTGCTAATTTCTTCCCTTCTTGCTCGAAACTTTGCAACTCTTGAATCAAGGCCTGATTATCGCGCAAATGTGCAGAACCAGGCATCCCGCCAGGAAGGACAATCATATCATAGTCTGATAAATCACCATCAAAGACACGATCTGCTCTTACTTGGATAGCATGCGAACCCGTCACTTGCTCTTCAAAACCAACCATATCACAAGTAATATTTGCACGACGCAAGACATCTACAACTGTCAAAGCTTCAATTTCTTCAAAGCCTTGAGCTAACATAACTGCTACTTTTACCATGATTTTCTCCTTATTTGATTTGTTTTAATACAACCTTTTTCCGTTTGAATGAAACTTTTCCGCTCTTTTCTTCAGCTAGATTTGTCTGGTAACTCATCGATAAAAGCAAGCCAACGCCAATCAAGTTACTGATAATAGCCGATCCTCCTTGCGAAATAAAAGGCAAGGGAATCCCAGTCAAAGGAAGCAAACCTGTCACGGCACCGATATTCTCAAAGATATGGAAGAGCAACATCATAATCAAACCTGTGGAAATATAGGTATAGAACTGGTTATTTGATCTAAGAGTAATCTTCAACATACGGTAAATCAGCATGAGATAAAGGGCGATAACAAAAACAGAGCCAATAAAGCCAAAATCTTCTGCGATAACCGTGAAAATCATATCCGACTCTCGAACTGGAATAAGCAGATTAGAAGCATTAAACCCTTGTCCAAATAAGCCACCGCTTCCAATGGCAATCTGTCCTTGAGCCTGTTGGTAAGTGGTTGTTTGGGCAAAGTCAAATGGATTGAGCCAAGCCAAAATACGGTTAATTTGGTAGGTCGGCATTCCCAGTTGATGGAGAAAAGCCCGACCGTCCTTGCTGATAAAAATAGCTAAGAAACCAGCAATTCCTGTTACAGCAGTCACAAATACTGGGATAATAATTTTCCAAGAAACTCCTGATAGCAAGACGATTCCTGAGAAAATGGCTACAAAAACCAAAGCTGTCCCTAAGTCACTTTGAAGTGCCAAAAGAACTAGGACTGGAATAGTAAAGAGAATCATCCAGAAAATCAACAAGAAGTCCAGCGGAACTGTGCGTCTCCATTCCTTATGTTTTTTGGTAAACTGGACAATCACACGAGCCAACATGAGGATATAGGATATCTTCATAAATTCTGACGGCTGGAACAAGGTAACACCATTTACCGATACCCAGTTTTTGGCACCCGTTGATGCAACTAAGCTTGGATTATAAAAGACGATAGGTAAGACCATAAGTCCCAAGCCTAAAATATACAGAAAGGGGGTCACTTTCCAAAGAAATTCTGTATTAAAGAGCATGACGATAAAACCAATCACAAGCCCCAAGGCAATCCAGGCGACCTGCTGCCCTAAAATGGGCAGAATATTATTTGGATAATCATGACTAACAGCTATATAGATAGCCACCACGCCAATAACCAGTAGAAAAAACACTGGCAATAGCAAACTATAATCGACTCTAGAGTCGAGAGAACGTTTCATATACACTAACCTTATACTTTCATACAATACTATTTATCAAAGTTCATTTAAAAATTTATCAACAGCCTCATCAACTTCGGATCGAGAGACGGTTTTAACGGTCGCTTCTTTTGCTAGAGAAGTCACAATTTGTTTGCCATATCGCTTTCCGACAATTCTCCTATCCAAAATAAGAGTTAAGGAACGTTGGTGTTCACGTCTCATACTTCTTCCCAAAGCTTGCTTTAAACGAATAATGGCCATTGGCAACTGATAATCATAAAAGGCATTTTTTCCTTCTTGAATTAGTTCCTGATTGATCTTTTTCGTCAAGGGTTCTTGGGGATTTTGGAAAGGAAGTCTTGGTACAACTTGAATCACAAAAGGATGACTTGAAAAATCAACTCCCTCCCAGAAACTTGCTGCACCAAGCAGGATTTGTTGTTCACCTTTTTCAAAGCGTTTCTTAAGCTGATGAACATCCCCATTTTTATACTGAGCCAAATGACTAACTGGAAGTAAATCCGATACTGCTAGAAGCATGTCTTTAGAAGTAAAGAGAACTAAAATCGGTTGCTGGAAATCTTGAACATCCATCAGCAAATCAGCTACCTCTTTGGCGTAGACTTCTAAGGAGGTTTCTGTTACTAGAGGAAAATCTTTGACCAAGACCACTTCTTGATCCTGTTTTTTACAAGCTTCAATCTTAACAAATTTAGCTTCGGGATAGCCTAACAGGTCTGCCAAAGAAACTCTTTGACTAATCTCAAGAGTGGCCGACACTCCCAAGACTTGGCATGAATCAGGCACTAAGGAAGATAGAAGAATACGGCCTGATTTTGTAGAAGAAATCTGAATTTTCTTTTGACTCGTTTCAGTTGCTTCAAGCCAGTAATCACCTTCAGCCGTAAAATAGCGGACCAGTTCCCCAAAGCCTTCTACCTCTAATTCTGAAAAATACTGATGGAGATTGGCAAGAGAATCTAAGATATTTTTCCTAGATTTGCCAGACTGAAATTGTTCTATCAAGTAGAAGCACTCAAAGCGAATACTTTCTAGTATTCGTTGCTGAACCTTATTTTGCTCCTCCAGTAAAGCCTTATCAAGCAAATCGATAATAGACTGGATATCGTAGGTCTCTTGAAGCAGATTTTCTAGGGCCAACAAAACTTTTTGGACTTCATCAATAATCAATAAACGATCACTGACAAATTCAGGATTATCTTCAAGTCTGGTTACAAGATAGGCATGATTGGTCACTAAGAGCTTGCAAGCTTGTGCCCTTTCTTGACTACGTTTCCAAAAATCTTCCGTCACAAATAAACTCTTGGATGATAAATTCCCATCATGACGAAGATCTGTCAGAAAATGTTGGTAACGGTAGAGTTGCCCAATTTCATCCAAATCTCCTGTCTCTGTCTCAGTCAGCCAGATCAAGAGTTGCATTTTAAAGCGTCTAAATAAGCGATTTTCATCATTTTCCTGCAAGGAACGATAAAAGGCATCCAACTTCAGATAATTGTGTGGTCCCTTTAAACTATGAATATCTATATGGAACACTTCCTTGAGACGTTTACCTTCTTCTTCCATGATTTGATTTTGAAGAATCTTTGTCGGAACGCTAAGGACAATCTGACGCTCTTTGGCTTGAGATAAAGCGGGTAAGAGATAGCCATAGGTTTTCCCAATCCCTGTCGATGCTTGAATCAGAGAGACAGGCTCATCTTTCAATAGCAAGCCAACCTCTCTAGCAAAACTTTCTTGCTCCTCCCTCACTTCAAGATTCAACAGAGAAATATTTTTAGAAAAATCCTGAGATAGTTTTCGTGACTCCAGGGGAGCTCCAGTTTTCTTGAAATACAGTCCTTGAACTTCGACCAAGTCTAGAGAACTCAGGATAGATTGGCTGCGATAAATTTCTTCAATAACCAGGTAGGACTCATATAAGAGGGCGTCAGCCATTTCCAGCAGGCGTTCCAAGAGACCTTTAGGAAGCTGTGCCATCTTTTCTCGTAGAAAAAGGAGTAATTCCGCAGTAGCTTGGGCATCTGAAAGGGCTGTGTGAGCGTGTTTTAGAGGAATTCCTAATTCTCGACACAATATCGGCAAACTATATTTTTCCAGTTTAGGGAAAAAGACCTGAGCCAATTCGACCGTGTCAACACGAGGATTTCTTAGTTCATAGCCTTCAAAAAATAAATTTTCCGCCAAGAGATTGGCATCAAACTGAACATTATGGGCTACAAAAATCCCATCCTCCACCAAGTCAAAGATTTTTCTAGCAACTTGCGAAAAATCAGGTGCTTGCGCCAGACGTTGGTCTGTCAATCCTGTCAGTTCTTTTATATGAGCATCCAAGGGTTCATGTGGATTGACATCTGTCGTATAGTGATCAACGATTTTTCCGTCCTCAATCACAACAATTCCCACTTGGATAATTTTAGCCTTACTACCTGTGCTAGTTGCCTCTAAATCCACCACAACATAGCGATTACCAATCGTTTTCATTATAAAAAATTATACCAAAAAAAGGGCCATTTAGCACCTGCAAACATAGGATAATTTTCAAACTCAAGAGGGTTACTTTTCTAAAAAATCCCAGTAAACAGAGCATCCTAGCCTACTTATTTTTTGAAAATATTGGAGAATAAGAAAAATTGAGAGAAGAAATGTTTGCATCTTCCTTCTCTCAACTATCCATTTACTTTATTTAACCATGTCAGGATCGTAGTCATAAAATCCTGTATCAAGGAAACGGTTTTTAGGGTGAAGTTTACGCACTTCTTCATCCAGCAAGAAGGCTTGGTCATGGCTAAAGTTACCCTCTTGAATCAAGCTACGCGCTTGAATAAAGAGTTTTGCAATCTCAACAAAGTTCTGACCAGGAGTGTAGAGCCCTTCTAGTTTCCAGTGAGTGAAACCATGCTCTACCAATTCTGTCAATTTTGTCATCAAATCAAGGTCGTTATTGGCAAAGATATGGGTACCATGATTGTCTTCAAAAATGGAATAGTGGCTCTCTGGGTCACTTGGCTCAGCCAAGAAGAGGTCACGCTTGCGAGTCTTTTCGTCATCGATATGTGTAAAGTTATAATAGTTTTGCAAGAGAGGACGCTTAGAATGGTGAATAACGCTAGCTCCGTAAACCAAAACTTCAGCAGGAATTTCCAAAATCTCTGGCATTTTGAAGAGTTCAGCAGATGGAATTTCACGCGCCAAAACAGCCTCAGATGCGCCAGCCTTTTGTCCCCAGAAGTTAATCTGGCGACTGCTAGTTACCATGGTTGAAGCATCGTAGATGGTCTTAAAGGAATAACCATCGCGGTTGACTACGTAAAAGACACCTGCATCCCCAATCGTAATGTAGTCTGTCTTGATTTCTTCCAAAAAGTCTAAGAAAGGCTTGATACGATCCATCATATCTTGGTGCATGAGGGCGTTAACCGCAACAATCAATTCCTTATCCGCATCATGAACCAGATTAGCGATTTCACGCAATTGGTCATAACTAAAGGTTGTTGGCAGACGAAGGCCAAAATCTTTCTCACCAACATAGATACGGTCTACGCCAGCTTCGAGCAGTTGTTCAACTTGTTCAATACTTTCAGCAGTTGCTGTAATGATAATCTTTTCCATAAGAAAAATTATACCACATTTCTCCAAAATCAGCCATTCTTTAAAAATGAAAAGGGACTTTATTCTTATTGTAACCTTTCTGTAATAATTCTTTGCTGAAAAAATGATAAAATAGGTATGTACTGTTAAGGAGAGAATAATGCCCGTAAGAAAATTACAATCCTATGAGGTAGACTATCAAGAAGAATTAAGCCAACAGGTTCCTCGCTATCAAGATTATACACCTGAAGTGCAATCTGATGCCAATCTCAAGGAAATCCTATTTTTTGTTAATATCGCTGTTTTTTGTATCTGTATTGCTATCTTTAGTTTTATCTTTTTAGCATTAAAATTATCAACTGCTCTTGCCTTTGCCGCAGCAATCGGATCTAGCTTACTTGTTTTAAAAGTTCAACGGTCTATTATCAAACGAAAACGTAGAAGATAAATCCAAAATATCGCCCCAGCTGGAGCGATATTTTTATTTTTTCTTTTTCGATGGTGTGTGGATGGCAATCTTCACTTCAAAGATTGTTCCCTTTGGTTTATTATCTTTGACAGTAATGGTTCCTTTTAGCGCATCTACAATTTGCTTGGCTAGGGATAATCCTAAACCAAAACCACCTTTTTGGCGGGTTCTAGCCTTATCCACTCGATAAAAACGATCAAAAATTTTCTTCTTATCTTCTGCTGAGATACCGACTCCATTATCGGAAACTAGCAAATAAAGATTGCGATCGGTCGCTGAAATCATAAAATCAATTTCACCATCCTCCTCAGTATATTTGATAGCATTATCAAATAGGATGGTCATCAGTTGTTTTAAAAGAAGCTGATCTGTGACAATCGTTCTATGAATGCGATTTTCAAAACGGAAGACACGGTCATTTTCAGAAGCAATCATCTCATAGTTTGTGAAAGTCGTATTGAAAAAACTAGTTGGAACTTCTGCAAGTTCCGGCTTAATCCCATCATCTCTACGAGCTAAATTCAGCAAGTTTGTCGTCAAAAAACGCATATTTCGGACTTCTTCCAAACTCGATGCAATGCTTTCACTCACATCCATAATGGTAGCTTCTGGCTTCCGGAAAAGGGTCTCTAAACGATTTTGCAAAACTGCAAGTGGAGTTCGTAACTCATGACTGGCATTTTCCACAAAGGACTGCTGCTTCTGCATGCTCTCAAGCAGAGGCCGAACACTGACTCGAGCTAGATAAAGACTGGCAAGCAAAGACAAAATCCAGAAACTAGCCATCACGACCACAATCAATTGCTCGTGCTTTTGACTTGCCTGCTCCAACTGACTGGTATTAATCAAGACAGCCGCATACTTGATATTTGTTGAAACCGAACTGATATTCGTTTCCATCAAAATCATGCGATAGATTTCTTCTTGTCCATAGCTATTAAAAACTTGAATCTGATAGATATGTCCTAGTTCTTTTTTCTCTAACTTAATCTTATCCAAGCCCAAAAATCGATTTCCAGAAAGGAGCTGGGTAAAATTCTTATCAAAAAGAATGACTTCTGTGTTGGAACTGACATTGGGTTTTATCTCAGTCTTGCTAGTATCTGTAGCGGCATTCTCTAAATCTTTAATCTCTTCTGTTGCCCTATTTACCGCAAGCTGAATAACTGCCTGAGGATTTTCACTCAGTCCATGAAGCTTATCATCCACCGAAGTATAAAGACTCGAATGCATGACCTGTAAAATAATCAAGGTCATGGTAGAGAAAATCAGAGTGAAGACACCAAAGTTGCGGATAAAATAACTAAAGTCATCCGCATACCATGTTTTTTTTAGTTTACTGAACATCTTTTAAAATATACCCAACACTACGCAAGGTTTGCAAATTCTCTGCAAAAGTGGTTCCTTTTAATTTCTTACGGACTTTTGAAACATAAACTTCTACAACTGAAATCGTTGTGTCACTATCAAATCCCCATAGACGATCAAAAATCTGAGTCTTCGGCAAAATCACATTTTGATTTTGAAGGAAATAGACTAATAAATCAAACTCTTTCCCCAGCAATTCGACAGGAGTATCTTCGACTTTAACGGTATTGGTTGACAAATTAACCACAATATTTCCATAAGTCAAGGTATTTTCATTAAACTTACCTGAACGTTTGAGAAGGGCTTGAATCCGCATTTTGAGTTCTTCTAGGTAGAAAGGTTTGGTCAGATAATCATCCGCTCCTAGTTCAAAACCGTGTCCCTTGTCATCCAAACTTTCCTTGGCAGTCATAATCAGAACTGGTGTCGTAACTCCCTTTTCACGCAATTCTTTCAATACTTGGAAGCCATTTTTTTCAGGCAACATTAAATCGAGCAAAATCAAGTCATAAACGCCACTCTCAGCTTCGTAGAGACCTTCTTCCCCATCAAATACCTGCATGACATCCGCAAAATCGTCTAAAAAGTCAAATACTGAATTTGACAGGCCTAGGTCATCCTCAACCAATAAGATTTTTATCATGAGAAACTCCTCCTTATTAAAACCATTATACCAAATTTGCCTTAAAAAAAACTCAACTCTCTGCATTTTATACTCAATGAAAATCAAAGAGCAAACTAGGAAGCTAGCCGCAGGCTGTACTTGAGTACGGTAAGGCGACGCTGACGTGGTTTGAATTTGATTTTCGAAGAGTATTACATGAGATAGCTGAGTTTTCTTTTTATTTTAGGCTTAATTATTTAGTTCCGTATTGAAGAACAACTGCTTCCACTGCAGCTTTTTCACGGTTAATCAAGTCAACACGTGCTGCAATTTCCTTGATTCCCATACCGATGTTACGACTAAGAGCAAGGTCAGAAAGTTGTGGCTCAAAGAATTCTTTGTACTCTGCCAAGCGTTGCTGAGTCTTAAATACGTGTGCAGGAAGGATAACAAAGCTATCAAAGCTCATATCTCCACCAAGAGCAGCCTTAATCCAAGCCCAGTTTTCACGAGCCCAAGACCATGCTGTTTCCTGAGTTGCTTGATGGCTTAAGAACTGGAAGTACCATGCAGATAAGTCCTGTGGTTTAACCACAAATTTGTCTTTCCAAGAAGAAATCAAGGTTTGGATATTGTCCGCATCTTTACTATAGGCAAGAGCCGCTGCCAACTGACGTTTAAAGACAGCATCTGTTGCGTGAGTATAAGTATCAAGATAAAGTGTTAACAAGTCTTTGGTCTCATGATGTTTCATCTCATTGATAAGAACTTGTGAACGGATTGCTGCTGGGAGTCCTGCAAGATTTTCCTTGTGAGTTGCGAAGATTTGACTAGCGACTTGACTAGCTGCTGCATCATTTGAACGAATCATCATAGAAACAGCCAACTGACGAACCAATTCATCCTCATCTGACTCGCCATCTTTAGCTTCAAAACCAAGACGGTCATAGTTGTGACGAGCCAATTTAGCAACCAATTCTTTGAAGACTCTTTCAGCTTCTGTTCCTTCATCAATAAAGCGCTCTAGGGCAGAAATCACTTGAGAAACAGCTGAAACGACAAGGTAAGATTCTTCTTTAGCAAGTTTATCAAGGACTGGGAGTAAGTCTGCATAAGAAATATGCCCTGCTTCAGCAAGCAAACGACGTTCTTGGACGATTTGCAGTTTGCTTGTGTTATCAAGCTCAACTAGGTCAGCAAGAACAGCTTCTAACAAGTTTCCTTGATAGTCTGTAATATAGTGGGCTGTATTTTCAGTGTTGAGACGAAGGGCTGTTTTGTTTTCAGCAAGAAGAGCTGCGTAGCCAGGGATTTCGATACTTTCAGTTTCAAGTGTATCAGGCAAGCCTTTCCAGTTGCTATTCAGTGGCACAACCCATAGACGGTTCTTGTCTTCGTGCTCACCGATGAAGAATTGTTTTTGTGAAATCTTCAAGACATCATTTTCAACTTTGACAGTGAGAACTGGGTAACCAGGCTGTTCCAACCAAGAATCCATAAAGGCTGCAACATCACGGCCTGATGCTTGACCAAGGGCAGTCCAAAGGTCGCGACCAATGGTATTTCCATATTGATGTTTTTCAAAGTAGGCATGCAAACCTTTAGCAAAATCAGCATCACCTAGCCAACGACGAAGCATATGCATGAGGCGACTTCCTTTGGCATAGACGATAGCTCCGTCAAAGAGAGTATTGATTTCATCTGGGTGTTTAACTTCGACGTGAACAGACTGAACACCATCAGTAGCATCGCGTTTAAGCGCAGACGGAACACCACCTGTTTGGAAATCTTCAAAAATATTCCAGCTTGGTTCAATAGCATCCACACAGACATATTCCATCATGTTAGCAAAGCTTTCATTGAGCCAAAGGTCATCCCACCATTTCATCGTTACAAGGTTACCAAACCATTGGTGAGCCAATTCATGGGCCACAACAAGGGCAACTTGTTGACGGCTAGCAAATGTTGAGTTCTCATCCACAACCAAGTAAACTTCACGGTAGGTCACAAGACCCCAGTTTTCCATAGCACCAGCTGAGAAGTCAGGAAGGGCGATATGGAGAGATTGAGGGATTGGATATTTAACTCCGTAGTAATCTTCATAAAACTCGATTGAGCGAACGGCAATATCTAGTGAGAAATCAAGGTTAGATAGTGGGTGGGCTTTGGTTGAGTAGACACCTACGAGGGTACCGTTTTTAGTTTTCGCTGTTACCCCTTGCAAATCACCTGCTACAAAGGCTAACAAGTAAGAAGACATGCGAGGTGTTGTCTCAAACTTCCAGATGCCTGTTTCCTTGCGGTTTTCCACATCAATCTCAGGCATGTTAGACAAGGCCAATTCACCTTCTGCTTGGTCAAAACGTAGAGAGAGGTCAAAAGTTGCTTTAGCTTCTGGCTCATCCACACATGGGAAGGCTTCGCGGGCAAAATGGCTCTCGAATTGAGTTGACAAGACCTCCTTCTTAACTCCATCAACTGTGTAATAAGAAGGGTAAATCCCTGTCATGTTGTCTGTAATTTTACCTGAAAAAGCGATAACAACTTCAACTTGACCAGCCTCAGCTAATTCAATATGAAGAGCTTCGTTGTCATGATCAACTGTGAATGGGCGAGCTTCCCCTGCAACTTCTACAGAAGCGATTTCCAAGTCTTTTTGGTGAAGGGAAACACGGTCACTCTGTGCTTGACCAGTAATAGTCACCTTTCCTGAAAAAGTCTTGGTCTCACGACTCAAGTCTAAAAATAAATCATAATGTTCAGGAACAAATTGCTTAATAAAATGTTCAACTGCTTGCATAGTTTTCTCCTATTCTAAGTTTAAGAGCTAGAGCTCTTCTTCAAACAAACTTATTATATCATGTTTTGCTTAAGAAAAAAGGATTGGACGATGATTTCCAAAACTTTCTTCCTTCTAATAGCCTACAGTGGGTAGACCTTGCGAAATTCTTCTAAAACAACCTTGCTTTCAAGTGTAAAAGTCAACCCTGCCTCGCGCAGCCACTCAGTGAAGAAGTCCTCATGAACCTGCCGCCAATGAGCTAAGGATTTATCCCCCTCCCCTTCCTTGTAGGCATGGTCAGCAGAAATTTGATGAAAGGGCTGAACGGAAACCTTGGTAATTTCGACAATGCAGACAGCCTGATCTTGACTGTCTAAAATGACATCAAAGGTTCCTTCTTGCGGAAGGGGTTCCTCTTCTAGTGCGTAGAGATCGTAAGCTGATGCAGTTGCTGTCTTTTCGCCTCTTAGAACCAAGTCAGCTAAGAGATCTGCCTCTACTCCAAAAGCCCAGGCATCTATCTCATCTCCAATCGCGGGGTTAATTTGCTTATACGCATTCCACATTTCTTGCGGCGTCATGGGTTGCTCCTTTGTAATTTTTTACTCACTTCTTTTACACGTTTGAGATGGTCTGGATGATCAATCTCTAAATTAAAAATCTCTGGAATAGAACTGTAGTGGATAATACACTTGATACCCATCTGATTCATTTTTTGTATGAAAGAAGCATTCAGATAGCCTGCTACAGCAAAGTCAATCTTTTTCATCCTTGCTTTATCCTGCATCTGTCTTAGCATATCTAACATTATTGGACTTTCCATATCATGCCATTGACTGTTTCTCACAGTCGCAAAAATAAAAGAAGTCAAATCATTCATTCCAACTACAATCTTTGAAATATCCGTTTCCAGTATCCTATCCAAGTCAAAATACGCTGACGGTAATTCAATCATCGTGCCGACTTTCCCAGTAAAACCATGCTGACGTAATACTGTAATAACTTGCCTTAACTGCTCAGCATCATTAACAAAAGGAAAAATAAGAGACAAATTGGGATTATTTTGATAAACTTCTGTAACGACATTTGCCTCAGCCTGAAATTCATCCAGACACGCTAGTAAACGCCTAGTTCCTCTATAACCAAACAAAGGATGACGTTCGTCAAAATGCTGTTTAGTTCCCCCTAAACAATTAGCTTCTGTATTCGTTAATTCAGAAAAACGATACCAGACCTCCTCATCTGAGTACAAGGAACAAATAGTGTCTAGATAATCTTTTACAAATTGCTGACAATTTGGTAACAGGATATTTTGATTGAGCTCTCTCAACAAGTATTCGCCTCTAATCATACCTACGTGGTGCAATAACTGAGGATAAATTTTTTCAAGAATTTTTTCGCCACTCAGAGCTAGTTGGTTTCTCATCATTCACCTTCCAATTCATATACAAGGTCTTGTCCAGTTCTGGAAATCCTATTAATTCAGACTTAACCTTCAAGACTAATGGCGATGCATTTTCTTCTGTGATTTCTTGAATTGCCTTCCAAACATATCCAAGAGAATCATTCACACCATCAGAGACAGTTTCAGAAATATTCACTTGAGATGCCTTCTCGTTTATCTCAATATCATACAAGGCCATGATATGGTGAACCATAAAATTTGTTAACTCTTCCCTGACAAAAACATCGTAGATTCGAGGATTGGAGTAGCTTCTAACAGTAAATCCCGTCTCTTCCAAAACTTCTCTAATCAGCGTTTCCGTCAGTCCTTCACCAAGTTGCTGACTGCCACCAGGAAGGTCTATCCTATTTTTGTAGGGACCTGCTGTTTTTTGAATACAAAGAAGGTAACCATATTTATAGCAAACACCATAAACTCCAAAGTGTTTTTTGATTTCCATCCAACTACTCCTACTTTAAGCTCCAGCCACCATCTATTGTCAGGATTTGTCCTTGCATAGCGCTTGCTGTTCCACTTGCTAAGAAAAGGCTGATCTCTGCTACTTCCTCTGGCTCAATCCAGCGCTTGATTGGCGTTTCACTAGCCACCCAGTCAGCCAATCCACCCGGCTCAAAGTCTGCAGAGGTCATAGCTGTCTTGACGGCTCCTGGAGCGATACCAAAGACCTGAATCCCAGCTTCCGCATAGTCTAAAGCCAACTGCTTGGTAAAGCCAGCTAGGGCGTGCTTCGAAGAAGTATAGGCATGTCCACCGCCTCCAGCTAGGCTAGAAGCTATGGAGCACATATTAATGATGGCCCCCTTTTTATTTTCCAGCATTTGTGTCAAATAATAGCGAGCCAACTCAACAGGAGTCACATAGTTGATTTCAAAAATCTCTTGAATTTCCTGGGCTGATTGCTCCAAAAGTGGTTTGTAATCATCCAAAACTCCAGCAGTATTGCACAAAACATCCACCTGAGGACACCAGTCAAAAATAGGCTCCAAGTCCAAGGTCAAATCTCTCTGTAAAAAGTGGAAATCACCCTGTAAAAGTGGATTTTCACCTTGGTCAACTCCATAAACTTGATAGCCATTCTCTAAAAAGAGGTAAGCTTGAGCTAATCCGATACCTGAGCTCACCCCTGTAATGAGTACACGTCTAGTCATGCACTTCTACCCAATCTGTTGCCAAAACATCACAAGGTGTTGGGCTCCACATGGAAAAACCTTCTCCTTCTCCAGACACGTTGATTAGGAAATAGGGTGTCACTTCAAGCGCAACCCCGTTTTGCTCGATAGTGTCAAAAAGTTGGACATAATTTTCAGCCCCTCCCCAACCAGTGCGTACATATTTTTTCTTAGCCTTTAACCCAGGCAAGATTTCTTCAAAAGTCATGTTTTTCTCCTTTAATTCTACATTCTTCTTTTAATTATAACAAAAAACCGCTTTACAACGGTTTTTTGACTATATTTCACTCCATACTATCTTCTTAAACCCACGGAAAAAGAGAAAGATTCCAATAAATAGGACAGCTAAAGGAATGATTTTTGTGAGGAAAGCATTTGAAATGCCCATCCACTCATAGTAACGGAGCAGAAAACCTACAATAAGGTGGGCAACAATCATACTGTTAAAGGGACGAAAAAACTCTTCTTTCCAATTCCAAACACTGATGACCAGCGAAATTGTAAAGACAGATAAACTATCCCAGGGAGCAGGAAGATAAAAGGCCCCTTCTTGTATGAAACTTGCCATTCCTACATATCCTAGAACAACTAGAAGAACTATACTCCCAACGACAATATAAGTGCCAATTTTCATCTTAGGAGAATCTTGGACTAAGCTCCAACGTAAGATTGTAGCCACAAGCCCAAATCCAATCAGAAAAAGAAGAAGTTGCCCTAAAAACGTGAGCAAATTAACTGTTAAGAGAGGGCCTTTCGAAAAATCGCTTAGTAGTTGATAATAACGTAATACCGCTAGGACAAGGATTGGCGTCAACAGTGACTCCTTGATCGAACTGCGTGGCGCTTCCTTGAGAATCTCTTTCATTATTTTTTTAGGATTCTTACCTAGATAATCCTCTGCACTCATGCCATCTCGTTCTGCTTCTGAGAAATCTAACATCATCAAATAGATTTGCTCTCTGAGATAGTCCTCATCATAGAGAAATCCAGCAAGATTAAAACTATCCCACAGCTCCTCAAAATACTGCTGATTCTCCTCAGAAAACTCATGCAACAAAGCGCTTGTTGCTTCATAATACTTCATTTTCTTCATGGTTTAACCCCCGTTCTTAATCCTTTCTACTTTTTGACTCAAATCATCCCATTGTTGCCAAAAGATCGAGACACGCTCTTCTCCTTCTTTGGTTAACGAAAAATACTTCCGATCTGGACCATCTGGCGACGGACGCATGTCGCCTCTAATCCATTGATTTTTTTCTAACTTTTGCAACAAAGGATAAATAGTTCCTGGAACGATAGTATCAAAGCCAGCCTCTCGCAAAGTCTGAACCAACTCATAACCATATCGCTCTTTTTTAGCAATCATATCCAAGACACAACCTTCAAGAACACCTTTTAATAGTTGAGTTTCCTTCATCCCTTCTCCCTTCTAATCTACTTTGTAATACCTACTAGTAGTTTCACCTATAGTATACTACTTTCACACTAGTTTGTAAAGCATAATAGTTAAATAAAAAAACAGAACTAGCATGAACTAGTCCTGTCTATTTTTACCCAATCACACTTCCGTTTGGTACAGCTGGATCAACTGTAAGAAGGGTTAATTTTCCATCATGTTCAGCTGAGAGAATCATACCTTGGCTGATATATTTCTTCATCATTTTACGAGGTTTGAGGTTGGCAACGATTTGGACTTTCTTACCAACCAATTCTTGTTCGTTTGGATAGTACTTCGCAATTCCTGAAAGGATTTGACGGTCTTCACCATCACCAGCATCTAGGCGGAATTGGAGCAGCTTATCAGAACCTTCTACTTTGGAAACTTCTTTGACTTCTGCAACACGAATTTCAACCTTATCGAAGTCTTCAAACTTAATTTCTTCCTTGTTTAGTTTGAGCTCAACTTCATCTGGATTCCATTCTTTTTCAACTGCTGATTTATTTCCTTCCATTTGTTCTTTGATATAGGCGATTTCTTCTTCCATATCCAAACGTGGGAAGATTGGTGTTCCTTTGGCAACTACTGTTACACCCTCAGGGAAATTAGCCAAACTCAAGTTCTCAAGGCTCGCTACTTCTTCCAATCCAAGTTGAGTCAAGACTGCACGACTGGTCTCCATCATAAACGGTTCAATCAAGTGAGCTACGACACGAAGACTGGCTGCCAAGTGACTCATAACACTTGCCAATTGGTCACGATGCGCTTCATCCTTAGCCAAGACCCATGGAGCTGTCTCGTCGATGTATTTATTAGTACGAGAGATAAGAGTCCATACTGCTTCTAGGGCACGTGGGTAGTCAACTGCTTCCATGTGTGTATGGTAGTCAGCGATTGATTCAGCAGCTACTTGAGCAAGAGTATTATCAAATTCAGTCACACCTTCTACATAGGCAGGAATTTGTCCATCAAAGTACTTGTTAATCATAGAAACCGTACGGTTAAGGAGATTTCCAAGGTCATTGGCCAATTCATAGTTAATACGGCCAACATAGTCTTCAGGAGTGAAGGTTCCGTCTGAACCAACTGGAAGGCTACGCATGAGATAGTAACGAAGTGGATCTAGTCCATAACGCTCTACCAACATTTCAGGGTAAACGACATTCCCTTTAGATTTAGACATTTTGCCGTCTTTCATGACGAACCAACCGTGAGCAATCAAACGATCTGGCAATTTGATATCCAACATCATAAGAAGGATTGGCCAGTAGATTGAGTGGAAACGAAGGATGTCTTTTCCTACCATGTGGAAGACTGTGCCATTCCAGAATTTGTCAAAGTTACCATGTTCATCTTGACCGTATCCAAGCGCTGTCGCATAGTTAAGAAGGGCATCAATCCAAACGTATACAACGTGTTTAGGATTTGATGGTACCGGCACACCCCATGTAAAGGTTGTACGAGAAACCGCCAAATCCTCTAAACCTGGCTCAATAAAGTTGCGAAGCATTTCATTCAGACGACCATCTGGAGTGATAAATTCAGGATGAGCTTTGAAAAATTCCACCAGACGATCTTGGTATTTGCTGAGGCGAAGGAAGTATGATTCTTCAGAAACCCATTCCACTTCGTGACCTGATGGAGCAATACCGCCAGTTACATTTCCAGCTTCATCACGGAATACTTCTGCGAGCTGGCTTTCTGTAAAGAATTCCTCATCTGAAACTGAATACCAACCAGAGTATTCACCCAAATAGATGTCATCTTGAGCCAGCAAGCGTTCAAAGACTTGTGCGACAACTTTTTCATGGTAGTCATCAGTTGTACGGATAAATTTATCGTATGAGATATCTAGTAATTGCCAGAGTTCTTTGACTCCAACTGCCATCCCATCAACATAGGCTTGAGGTGTAATGCCAGCTTCTTCTGCTTTCTGCTGGATTTTCTGACCGTGCTCATCAAGACCTGTCAGATAAAAGACATCGTAACCCATCAGGCGTTTGTAACGGGCTAGGACATCACAGGCGATGGTTGTGTAGGCAGAACCAATATGAAGTTTACCAGATGGATAGTAAATCGGTGTTGTAATATAAAAATTCTTTTCAGACATAATTTTTCCTTTCCAGGCAAATGAAACCTGTTTTTCTAACACTTCATTATATCACATTTTTAATGATTTTCGATAGGGAAATCCATACAAAAACAAGATAGACAAGTGTCCATCTTGTTTAACTTATTCATAACGAAGGGCTTCAATTGGATCAAGTTTCGAAGCCTTGTTGGCTGGCAAAACTCCAAAAATCATACCCACACTAGCCGAAACTGCAAGACTAAATAGGGCAACTGGGATTGATACTCCCACTTCTATACCCGCAATCAAACCTTGCAAGAGTATGCCAGCTATAGCGGTTAAGCCTGTCGCAATGGTTAAACCAATGACTCCACCAAGCAAGGTCAATATCATGGATTCAATCAAAAACTGAATCAAAATATTAGCACGTGTTGCACCTAAAGCCTTACGGAGACCAATCTCACGCGTACGCTCCGTCACCGAAACAAGCATAATGTTCATAACACCAGTCCCTCCAACAAAGAGAGAAATTCCTGCGATGGCACTAATAATCGTAGTTATAAATCCAAAAAGTTGTTGTACTTCTTGGAAGGCTGCAGTCGCATCTGCCACCTGATACTCCCCTTGCTGAAGACCAGCAATCTCGGTCATTTTTCTAGCTAATTCTGGTCCTACAGTTGGTGTCAAACTGGTATCATTAACTCGGAAAACAATATCAGAAATTTCATCCATATTGAAGTTATTGGCAAGAGAAATATTAGTCGTAATGGGAAGTCCACCAATACCAAATGTCTTGACAGCCTTGGCCTCATCGCTAGTATAAACACCAATAACACGATAGCTAAAACCACCAACATCTATAATCTGGTTAACAGCTTCTTGAGCTGACCCAAACAGGCTATTAGCAAGTTCCTGGTCTAGCAAAATGACACTGGCCACATCTTTATAATCCTGAGCTATAAGACTACGACCTGCAACAATTTCATTTTCAACCGCCTTCATGTAAGTAATATTTCCACCTGTCAAGCTAGCGCGCTCAACCTTTTTATCTTTATAAGACAGGGTCGTATTTGTCGAGTTGGTTACATAGTAACTATCTACACCCTTAAGTTTGGCCGCCTCCTTAACCCAAGCTTCTTGCGGTTTTGGCGGTTCAACATGGACTTCCTCTTCTTTACCAGAGACTGTCAAAGCTGATTGCTTTTGGGTAAAAGAACCATCTTTGCTTTTGATAGGCGAGAAAAAGACATGGATATTCTTCTGTGACTTGGTCATATTTTTATTGATCTGACGAGACATGGAATCTCCCAGAGCCATAATCACAACAACAGATGAAACACCAATGATAATCCCAATCATAGTGAGAAAAGAGCGCATCTTGTGGGCCATGATAGATGAAAAGGCAAATTTCAGATTCTGCATCTTAGTTTTCCTCCTTCTCTAACTGCGAACTGTCAGACGAAATAACTCCATCTCGAATGACAATCTGGCGTTTAGCATAAGCAGCGATTTCAGGCTCATGCGTTACCATGATAATGGTTTTTCCTTCTTTGTTCAACTCAACCAATAGTTGCATAATTTGGTTCCCTGTTTTGGTATCCAAGGCTCCTGTCGGTTCGTCCGCTAGGATAATAGAAGGATTGTTTACCAAGGCACGCGCAATAGCCACACGTTGCTTTTGACCACCAGATAATTCTGAAGGCAAATGGTGACTGCGTTCTGTCAATTCAACCTTATCTAAATATTCCTCAGCTAACTTGCGACGTTTTGAAGATGAAACTCCCGCGTAAATCAAGGGCAATTCTACGTTTTGCAGAGCATTAAGTTTAGATAGAAGAAAGAACTGCTGAAAGACAAATCCGATTTGTTGGTTACGGACCTTGGCTAGTTGTTTTTCACCTAGTCCCGCCACTTCTTGGCCTTCAAGATAATACTCTCCACTGGTTGGTGTATCCAACATCCCAATCGTATTCATGAGAGTGGACTTACCAGACCCAGAGGGTCCCATGATGGCAACAAACTCACCCTCATTCACTTCTAGGTTGATATTTTTGAGAACCTGCAGTTCTTGGTCACCATTACGGTAACTTCTGCAGATATTTTTTAGACTAATTAGTTTCTTCATCAGCCTTCACCTCTTTTCCTTCCTCTAGAGAAGACGTTGGGTTACTGATGACCTTGACTCCATTTGTCAGACCTGAAGTGATTTCTTGGTTGTCTGCATCAGCATTTCCCAAACCAACTTCCACTTTCTTAGCCTTTTTCTGCTCGTCAAGCACCCAGACATAGTTCTTATCATTTTCCATAACAACACTTGTTAAAGGAACCAAAATAGCTTTACTCTTATTCTTGACCTCAACACTTACTGAGAATCCTTGTTTCAAATCACCGATTTCACTTGTAACATCGATAGTATATGGATATTTAGAACCAGAATTACCACCTGTTGCGGCAGTAGCTGCACTTGCTGCTTCACCACTAGTTTTAGGATAGTCAGAGATATAGCTAATCTTACCTGTCCAGCTCTTATCTTGGTAAACTTTAGAAGTAAAGGTTACTTCTTGTCCTACAGAGAGGTTGGCAAGGTTATATTCAGATAGTTCACCCTTAACTTGCAAGTTTTCATTACTTACGACATGAACGACTACTTGACTAGCTCCTGTTGGAGATTTAGAAACATTGTGGTTGACTTCAACCACAGTTCCCTCCAGGGTACTGAGAACCGTCATGGCATCCAACTGACTTTGAGCCTTACTTAATTGCGCTTCTGCATCTGCACGAGCATCACGGGCATCACCTAGTTGTGCATCAATAGATGAAACTGCATTTCCTGAGACTGGAGCTGGAGTTTGCCCTGCAGCTCCTTCGCCTCCTGCTGGTGCTGGTAACTGTGGAGCCGGAGCTGAAGCGGCTTCATTTCGTGCTTGATTGAGTTCATTGATATGACGATCTGCCTTAGCTACTGCTCGGCTAGCTGAATCATAGGCCGCCTGGGCTTCTGAACTACTGTACTTGACTAAAGCCTGCCCTTCACTAACCTTATCCCCCACAGAAACAAGGATTTCATCTAAATCTCCCTTACTAGCATCAAAATAAACATATTGTTCATTTTTTGCCGTTACTGTCCCTGATAATAAAACAGAGGATGCCACGGTTCCTTCTTTAGCAACAACAAGATGAGTAGCCTCATCTTTTACAGCAGTCTGAGAAGGTTGTCTAAAGAGCAAAATGCCCCCAGCACCCAATACAACCACACTTGCAGCACCGATTGCTGCATACAATTGCCACTTTTTAGCTTTACCATTCTTTTTCATAATGAAACTCCTTTTTGATTTAAAGTTCTTAACAATATTATACAAAAATTATCAATTTGAAACAATAACATTTCAGAACGAAATAATGACATTTCAGGATTTGATTATTGTTCGGAATTTATTTTACAATCGTTGTACTAGTTATATAATACACTTTATTTTTCTTTTTTGCAAGCCTTTTCTTTATTTTTTTTGAACGTAGCAGATTTTTGCAATCACATCAAAAAAAAGATAGAATATGACTATCAAAAAATGACACTCTACTATTTAAAAGAGTATAAAGGAGTTTTCAATGAGAGAATATGATATCATTGCTATCGGTGGAGGTAGCGGAGGAATTGCTACCATGAACCGTGCTGGTGAACACGGAGCCAAAGCGGCCGTTATTGAGGAAAAGAAACTAGGCGGAACATGTGTCAATGTCGGTTGTGTTCCTAAAAAAATCATGTGGTACGGGGCGCAAATCGCTGAGACTTTCCATCAATTTGGAGAAGACTATGGTTTTAAAACTACTGATCTTAACTTTGACTTTGCAACCCTACGTCGCAATCGTGAAGCCTACATCGATCGCGCTCGTTCTTCTTATGATGGCAGTTTTAAACGCAACGGAGTAGACTTGATTGAAGGTCATGCTGAATTTGTAGATTCTCATACTGTTAGCGTAAATGGTGAGTTGATTCGTGCTAAACATATCGTGATTGCTACTGGTGCCCATCCAAGTATTCCAAATATTCCTGGTGCTGAGCTAGGTGGCTCTTCTGATGATGTATTTGCCTGGGAAGAATTGCCAGAGTCAGTTGCTATTTTAGGCGCGGGTTATATTGCCGTTGAATTGGCTGGCGTGCTCCACACTTTTGGTGTCAAGACAGACCTCTTTGTTCGCCGCGATCGTCCTTTACGTGGTTTTGATTCTTATATCGTTGAAGGTCTGGTCAAGGAAATGGAAAGAACAAACTTGCCACTTCATACTCACAAAGTCCCTGCCAAGTTAGAAAAAACTGCTGAAGGCATTACCATTCATTTCGAAGATGGTACTAGTCACACAGCTAGCCAAGTTATCTGGGCTACTGGTCGCCGTCCAAACGTTAAGGACTTGCAACTTGAAAAAGCTGGAGTGACTCTGAATGAACGTGGCTTTATCCAAGTAGATGAATACCAAAATACTGTTGTTGAGGGAATCTATGCTCTAGGTGATGTAACAGGCGAAAAAGAACTAACTCCAGTTGCTATCAAGGCTGGGCGTACCCTATCTGAACGTCTCTTTAACGGCAAAACAACTGCAAAAATGGACTACACAACTATTCCAACTGTCGTCTTTTCACACCCTGCTATCGGAACTGTTGGCTTGACAGAAGAGCAAGCTATTAAAGAATACGGTCAAGACCAAATCAAGGTTTATAAATCAAGCTTTACTTCTATGTACTCTGCTTGCACTTGCAACCGTCAAGAAACTCGTTTCAAATTGATCACAGCTGGTTCAGAAGAAAAAGTTGTCGGACTTCATGGAATTGGATACGGTGTTGATGAAATGATTCAAGGATTTGCTGTTGCTATCAAAATGGGAGCGACCAAGGCTGACTTTGATGCAACTGTAGCGATTCACCCAACTGCATCTGAAGAATTTGTAACCATGCGTTAATCGAAATAAAAGAAGCTGATACAAATGTGTCTGCTTCTTTTTTGATGATTTACGAAATGATGAAAACAACTTACCCAGTCAGGAAAATCGGCCGTTACAGTTTTTGTTACCTTGCTCTATAAAACAGGTTGACAATAATGTTCTTACGAGTATAATAGTTACTATACATCAGAAAAGAGGTTAACTATTTTGAAAAAAGCTCACGTTTATGCTATCCCTGCTATTGGGGCTGCTCTCATTGCTGTATTGGCACAAATCACTCTTCCAATTGGACCTGTTCCCTTCACTCTGCAAAACTTTGCAATCGGCTTGATTGCTACTGTCTTTAGACCCAGAGAGGCTGTACTTTCTGTTGGACTCTATCTTCTTCTAGGTGCTATCGGTCTTCCTGTCTTTGCAGGAGGGGGAGCTGGATTGCAGGCGTTGGTTGGTCCTACTGCAGGCTATCTTTGGTTTTATCTCGTTTACTCTGGACTTACTTCATCTCTAACTGACAGCAAGAGTGGAGTTGTCAAGATTTTTCTTGCAAACCTCTTGGGTGATGCCCTTGTCTTTGTCGGCGGGATTCTAAGCTTGCATTTCCTAGCTGGAATGCCATTTGAAAAAGCTCTTGTTGTAGGAGTTTTTCCCTTTATCATTCCAGACCTTGGTAAACTTCTTGCTATTAGTCTTATTAGTCATCCACTACTTCAACGCCTTAAAAATCAGGCTTACTTTACCAACTAAAAAAAGGATATCGAGTTGTCATAACTCAATATCCTTTTCTTTCATTTTGAAAACTTAGTTGCCTTTAAAGGCATCCACCATGGTTTGAAATTCTTCATTAGAGAGGGTAATTCCCTTGCCCATTTTAGTATGATCTGGACTCCAAGCACGAATATCAAACTTTGCAGGGGCACCATTAAAGCTCACACGGTTGATTTCCTTGGTCCAACCTTTTTCGTTTTCAGAAAGAGTCAACAAGTGCTCTTCGATTTCAAATGTAAATTCTGCCATTTTCTTCTCCTTTTTTTAGCTTTCATTAGTTTATTCGTAAAATCTTGTAGATTTTAGGAAAATTTTATATAATATTGATATAAAAGAAGGGAGGCCACTATGAGACATAAATTCCAGCAAGTTCTAGATAAAATACATGACTTTTTAAATGGACATGACCAACCTGACCAGACTGAAACCAACTCCCTAACTGCTACTATTGAAGAGGCTATCCAGAAACAAACTGCTGTTCACCTTATCTTGTCTGAGACAAGTTTTACAGGTGACATCATCAAATACGATCAGCAACGCCAGCAAATTATCGTGAAAAATTTTGCTAAAAATGTGACCCGTATTATCCGCATAAGCGATATTCAACGCCTACGATTTGTCCCTTCAACTGTCCAAACAGCCCAAAAAAATAGATTTAAGAAAGAGTGAGATGTAGTTGCTTCATCCCACTCTTTTTTCTTAGCGAATTTGTTCAAAATGTAAATGAACCGCGATATGATCTCCATAACCACTTCTTTCCAAGTCACGTTGTAGACGATAGGAAATGTAGTGTTCTGCTATGGTAATGTAACCTGCACCCAGTAAACGATGTTCAACCATAGACTGAATCATGCTGATGGTAGCACGTTCCACCTTGGCCTCTTCCAAATCCAAAACCACTTTCTTAGTGACTTGTGCAAGGTTTTGACGTAAATCATCTGTCAATACATAGACAGTCTGGGCTGCTTTTAAGATAGCTTGGTAAATCTTATCTGGATTAAATTCAGCAATTTCTCCATCACGTTTGATTACTTGCATAGGTATCTCCTTTATTCTTTGTTTTCTTTAATTTCTGCCAGCATTTTTTCTTCTTCTGCTGTCAGTTGATAATGTTCAAGCAAATCCGGTCTGCGTTCATAGGTTTTCTTTAAACTCTCATACAGGCGCCACTGACGAATCTTTTCATGGTGTCCACTCATCAGTACATCTGGCACAACCATCCCTCGATAATCGTAGGGACGTGTGTACTGAGGATATTCGAGAAGCCCAGAAGAAAAACTATCATCTTGGTGGCTAGACTCCTTGCCAATCACTTCTGGAATCAGGCGTACCGTAGCATCAATCATGGTCATAGCTGCCAACTCACCACCAGTCAGTACATAGTCTCCCAGAGAAACCTCATCTGTCACCAAGGTCTTAATACGCTCATCATAACCCTCATAGTGCCCACAGATAAAGATTAACTCTTCCTCTTGAGCCAAATCCTCAGCATAAGCCTGATCAAACTGCTTTCCAGCAGGATCGAGGAGAATGACGCGCGGATTTTTCTTTTCAATAGCATCAAAGGCATCGAAAATGGGTTGGGCTCGGAGCAACATCCCCTGACCGCCTCCGTAGGGCTCATCGTCGACATGGCGGGCCTTTTCAGCATTTTCTCGAAAATTATGATACTGGATATCCAAGAGCCCCTTTTCTCGAGCCTTTCCAACGATTGAGTGCTCTAGCGGAGAAAACATCTCTGGAAAAAGGGTTAAAATATCAATCTTCATCGTCTAACCCTTCTAAGATTTCCACATCGACTCGGTTATTTGGAATATCAACATTGAGAATCACTGGTGGGATATAAGGCAAGAGCAAATCACGCTTGCCTTTTCGCTTGACCACCCAGACATCGTTAGCACCTGGTTGCAGGATTTCTTTGATGGTTCCAATCAGGTTCTCTCCCTCATAGACTTCCAAACCAATAATCTCGTGATAATAAAATTCACCATCGTCTAGGTCATTTAAATCTTCCTCAGCAACCTTGAGACTGTATCCCTTGTACTTTTCGATAGCATTGATATGGTACATATCTTTGAATTTAATAATGTCAAAGTTCTTCTGTTTACGGTGGCTAGCAATAGTTATTGTTTGAACAAACTGATCTTTTTCATCAAACAAGGCCAACTCAGCCCCTTTTTTAAACCGTTCTTCTGCAAAATCCGTCACAGACAAGACTCGCATTTCACCCTGCAATCCTTGCGTATTGACGATTTTCCCAACATTAAAGTAGTTCATCTTGTCTCCTGTACTTTATTTCTATCCATCTTATTCTAACAATTCTCGAATAATAGTCGTAATTTTTTCTGATTCTGACCATTGTAAATAATGGTGATTCCCTCCTAAAATGAGTTTAGTATTGGAAGTCCAATATTCTGATTCTCTGTACTCTTTTTCTCTATAAGGCTGACAAAAAATAAATACAGGGACATGAGATTCTATCGACAAATTCTCAAAATCTTCCTCAGTAATCTCTCCAGATATCTGAAATCCTGGATCTTGATTTTCCAACTCTAAGCCTTTTTCTTGCATTAATTCCCAGATTTCTTTATTAGTTTCAGGGCTAAATGTGGCTTGAGTTAAGTTCTTAAAATAGAGTTCAGGACCACACTCCTCAATCAGCCTCATCTGCTCTTCCATTTCTGGATAAGGATTTTCTGAAAAATCAGCAAACATGACTTTTTTAGTTGTCGGTTCAATTGCTAGTAAAGCCTGACACTTAATTGGTTTGTTGAGCAATTTGCAAGCTAAAATTCCACTCAAACTATGTACACAAAGTATATATTCAGAAATCGCCAATTCTTCAAATAGTTCATAAACTGCATCTGCAAGATTATCCAGATTTTTTCCAGCTTGGTCATGAATCGGACTCCTACCTGTGTTCGGAAAATCAATAGTCAAATAACCAATTGTAGGAGGAAGTTTTTCAAGTATAAGTGAAAAATTTTCATAACTTGGTAGCAAACCTGCACCACTTAAACAAACTAGCATTTTCTTTTGCTTTTGATAAGTAACAGAGAGACTACCAATTTCTGTAGATACTTCAATCCTCTTCATAAAGAAATCCACTCGTTCTATATAATGAATTATTAAAAATCCTTATCCTTTATTTTAACACGTTCCAAGGATTTTCTCAAGTTGGAGGAAGATACATAGAGGGGTCGCTATAGTCCAAAAAGTGCTAATAGTTTCCTCTTTAATGTTAATTTATATTTGAAAGATGAGATATTCACATTCCCATTATACATATTACTATAAAATGTATACTCGCCAATTTCACCCTGACTTGTTTTCCATTTCATTCTTAAACTAGGCATATTCTCTGGTAAATTTGTATGAATCAATAAGCATGTATAATTCTTTAAATTTTTAACTGTATGCAGTTTATCATTATCAACTAAACGATTACTTTTTGAATCATAGATTAAAGAATAAAATTCTATAATTTCAATATCAACTTCCTTTGGATAAAAAATCAAATGGTTATAATGTTTATCATTTTCATCATGTTTAAACTCATATATATGATGAAATCTCGTATGTAAGGAATCAAATTCGATTGGTTTAATTACCTGAATTTCGATATTATTGATATAGGCCTTATTCTGAAAACTAATTTTTAAAATTACACCTATAAAAGTCGAAATCTGTAAAATTCGCAATAACCAATCAATGTACATTGCCCAATCTATGTTTAAAATACAATCAATGTTCATTCTTTTCCAGTCCCCCTTTAAAAAGCCTTCCAAATCACGTTCATGTTGGTACTTAATGGCTGCAATTTTACACTTCTCGCAAAAAAGCGAGACATTCGTCCCGCCCTTCTTATTTTTCGTCAATAACGATTCTTACTTTTTTGTCTTCAGTTGGGACAGAGTAGACAATCGTTCTTATCGCAGAAATAGTGCGACCCTTACGACCGATTACACGACCCACATCACTTTGATCAAGATCCAAATGATATTCCAAAAACTCTGGTGTATCTTCAATCTTGATAGTTAAGGCATCTGGTTGTGAAATCAAGGGTTTCACAATCGCAATAATGAGATTTTCAATCGTATCCATCTGTCAACCTACTTTAAACTTATTTTGAGAATTTAGAATCGTGGAATTTTTTCAATACGCCTTCTTTTGAAAGGATGTTGCGAACTGTATCTGAAGGTTGAGCTCCATCAGCCAACCATGCAAGAACGCGGTCTTCTTTCAAAGTTACTTGGTTTTCAGCAACAAGTGGGTTGTAAGTTCCAACTGTTTCGATGAAACGTCCGTCACGTGGTGAACGTGAATCTGCTACGTTGATACGGTAGAAAGGTTTTTTCTTAGAACCCATACGAGTCAAACGGATTTTAACTGCCATTTTTAAAGTCTCTTTTCTTATTTTTTATTTCGGTGAAATAGCTGAGCTATTTAGCACATGTTCTATTATAACAGATTTCTGATAGGTGTCAAGAAAAAAACTTGACAGACTATAAAATTTTTAAACCATTTAGAAATTTGTTATATTTTTAAAGAAAAATCGGAAAGAGAATGTCATAAATACTATTTTAGAAAAATTTTATAAAGACTACCAAGTCAAAATCTTCATCACTCCTGAACGAGATTTGGATGCTTGGCTCCTAAATCCTAAGCCCGTTCCCAAACGAAATATGGACTTATGAGCAGATGATTTGCTTGCAGGTGATATCATTCTACTATGGAGAATCCAGTTTGGTACTTTTACCACCGAAACCTAGTTCCCAAAATACTTCGAGTACACTTATGGTATTGATACCCCTAATCAAGCGATTTTATGGTTGGCTTCCTCTTAAACTGTCTTGTCACTAACATTTGAAATCCCCTTCCTTTTAGGGTACAATGGTAGAAATGAATTTTTGAGAGGAATAGAATGAAAAAACTAGCAACCCTTCTTTTACTATCCACTGTAGCTCTAGCTGGATGTAGCAACATACAACGCAGTCTGCGTGGTGATGACTATGTTGATTCCAGTCTTGCTGCTGAAGAAAGTTCCAAAGCAGCTGCCCAATCTGCTAAGGAGTTAAACGATGCTTTAACAAACGAAAACGCCAATTTCCCGCAACTATCTAAAGAAGTTGCTGAAGACGAGGCTGAAGTGATTCTACACACAAGTCAAGGAGATATCCGTATCAAACTATTCCCTAAACTCGCTCCTCTAGCGGTTGAAAACTTCCTCACTCACGCCAAAGAAGGCTACTATAACGGCATTACCTTCCACCGTGTCATCGATGGCTTCATGGTTCAAACTGGAGATCCAAAAGGGGACGGTACAGGTGGTCAGTCCATCTGGCATGACAAGGATAAGACTAAAGACAAGGGAACTGGTTTCAAAAACGAGATTACTCCTTATCTCTATAACATCCGTGGTGCTCTTTCTATGGCTAATACTGGTCAACCAAACACCAATGGTAGCCAGTTCTTCATCAACCAAAACTCTACAGATACCTCTGCTAAACTCCCTACAAGCAAGTATCCAAAGAAAATTATCGAAGCCTATAAAGAAGGGGGAAACCCTAGTCTAGATGGCAAACACCCAGTCTTTGGTCAAGTGATTGACGGTATGGATGTTGTAGATAAAATTGCTAAAGCCGAAAAAGATGAAAAAGACAAGCCAACTACTGCTATCACAATCGATAGCATCGAAGTGGTGAAAGATTACAATTTTAAATCTTAAAAACCAAAAAAATACAGTATCCACATTCGGTACTGTATTTCTTTTACTCTCATTCTTAAGTTAAATTATTAAAATCCCAGATTTGGTCCATCCAACCTTCATAAAAGTCTGGTTCGTGACAGACCATAAGGATAGATCCTTTGTATTCTTTAAGAGCGCGTTTGAGTTCATCCTTGGCATCCACATCCAAGTGGTTGGTCGGCTCGTCCAGCACTAAAACATTGTTTTCACGATTCATCAAGAGACAGAAACGAACCTTGGCTTGTTCCCCACCTGACAAGACCTGAATTTGGCTTTCAATATGCTTGGTTGTCAAACCACAACGGGCAAGGGCTGCACGAACTTCTGCTTGGTTGAGTGCAGGAAAGGCATTCCAGACAGCTTCAAGTGGTGTTTGACGATTGCCACCTTCTACTTCCTGTTCAAAGTAACCAAGTTCTAGGTAATCACCTCGTTCAACTTCCCCAGCAATTGGCGGAATAATCCCCAAGAGACTCTTCAAGAGAGTTGTTTTCCCGATACCATTAGCACCGATAATGGCAACCTTTTGATTGCGCTCAAAGGTAAGATTTAAAGGCTTAGTCAGAGGACGGTCGTAACCAATCTGCAAATCCTTGGCTTGGAAGATAAAGCGCCCTGGCGTACGAGCTGATTTGAAATCAAAGGATGGTTTTGGTTTCTCACTTTGGAGTTCGATAATATCCATCTTATCCAATTTCTTCTGACGAGACATGGCCATGTTTCGTGTTGCAACACGCGCTTTGTTCCGAGCAACAAAGTCCTTGAGGTCGGCAATCTCTTTCTGCTGACGTTCGTAGGCCGCCTCCAGCTGGGATTTCTTCATGGCATAGACTTCTTGGAACTGGTAGTAGTCACCAGAGTAACGCGTCAGCTGTTGATTTTCCACATGATAGACAATATTAATCACATCGTTCAGGAATGGGATATCATGTGAAATAAGGACAAATGCATTCTCATAGTTCTGGAGATAGCGCTTGAGCCAGTCAATATGCTCAGCATCCAAGTAGTTGGTCGGCTCGTCCAAAAGCAATATATCTGGCTTTTCAAGGAGAAGCTTAGCCAAAAGCACCTTGGTTCTTTGCCCACCTGACAAAGAAGTTACATCCGTATCCATTCCAAAGTCCATGACACCAAGGGCACGCGCCACTTCGTCAATCTTAGCATCCAAGGTATAGAAATCACGACTCTCCAAACGGTCTTGAAGTTCTCCAACTTCTTCCATAAGTGCATCAACATCCGCTCCGTCTTCAGCCATTTCCATATAAAGGTCATTGATTCGGACTTCTGCTTTAAACAGCTCATCAAAAGCTGTACGGAGCACATCACGCACCGACTGCCCTTCAGCAAGGACAGAGTGCTGGTCCAAATAACCAGCAGTCACATATTTAGACCATTCGACTTTCCCTTCATCTGGCAACATCTTACCAGTTACAATGCTCATAAAGGTTGATTTTCCTTCACCATTAGCACCGACCAGACCGATATGTTCTCCCTTGAGGAGACGGAAGGATACATCTTCAAAAATTGCACGGTCACCAAAACCGTGACTCAGATTTTTAACTTCTAAAATACTCATTTTAATTCCTTATCTTGTTTTTATGTAGTTGTTTATAGAGGAGCCAAGCCAGATAGCCACCCAAGGTATTGGTCCACAAATCATCAATCTCAAAGACGCGATTGAAATCAAAGAAAAGGTCCAAGACTAACTGCGTACACTCGATTCCAAGACTCACTAGAAAACTGAAAAGAAGAACTCTTTTTGTTTTCCTTAAGTTTGGAAAGAGATAAAGGAGTTGGAAGACCAGAGGAAAAAGCAAGAAGACATTGAGGATATTTTGTAAAAAAATCCAATATAATTGTCCCATATCACTCACTTCACCCAGTTTCCAGAAAGAATTGAAAGGAGTCAAAAGAAAAACCAGGCGTCCAAGATGCTGAATACCTGGAGTTTCCACTCCCACGGGAGAATGTTCTTGAGGAGTAAAACAAAAGTAGACGATACAAATGCTATAGAAAATAACTCCCCAGACTAAAATATGATTATGAGTTTTCTTCATCATTACGGATTGACTGCTGCGACTGCTTTCTGGCGGTCACGTTTCATTGTATTAGAACGCAATTGTCCACAAGCTGCATCAATATCAGTACCATGCTCTTGACGAACAACACAGTTAACCCCTTTTTTCTTAAGAGTATCATAGAAGGCCATGACGCGCTCTTTGGGACTACGGCTATATTGGTCATGCTCACTAACTGGGTTATAAGGAATCAAGTTTACATAAGACAATTTCTTGATGTTCTTGAGCAATTCAGCCAATTCCAAGGCTTGTTCTACACCATCGTTAACTTCATTAAGCATGATATACTCAAAAGTCACACGACGATTAGTTGTCTCAATGTAGTACTCAATAGCAGCAAAGAGTTTTTCAATCGGAAAGGCACGGTTAATCTTCATGATGCTTGAGCGCAGTTCATTATTAGGTGCATGAAGGGAAACAGCAAGATTGACCTGAACTCCTTCATTAGCAAAATCACGAATTTTATGGGCCAAACCTGAAGTTGAAACCGTAATGTGACGAGCACCGATGGCCATTCCCTTGTCATCATTGATAGTACGAACGAAATTCAAGACATTGTTGTAGTTATCAAAGGGCTCACCGATTCCCATGACAACGATATGGCTGACGCGTTCGTCCTGACCACGCTCATCGAAGTATTTCTGAACCAGCATGATCTGCGCTACGATTTCCCCATTATTGAGGTCGCGTTGTTTCTTAATCAAACCAGAGGCACAGAAGGTACAACCGATATTACAGCCGACCTGAGTCGTCACACAGACTGACAAACCATAGTGTTGACGCATGAGTACAGTCTCGATCAACATACCATCAGGCAACTCAAAGAGATATTTGACAGTCCCATCAGCAGACTCTTGAACAATACGTTGTTTCAAGGGATTGACCACAAACTGGTCATTAAGCTTCGCAATCAAATCCTTAGAAAGGTTGGTCATTTCTTCAAATGACTGGACACGTTTACGGTAAAGCCATTCCCAGATTTGGTCTGCACGGAATTTCTTTTCTCCCTGCTCCAAAACCCATTCCTGCATGGTTTGACGTGTTAAACTATAAATTGACGGTTTCATTTCTTCTCCTTATTCTCTACTCACTTCTGACGAATGACAAAATGACGTTGCCCCTTGTCCTCTTTCTGAGAATGCTGGTCTTTCTGACGACGTCTATTTTTCTTATCTGCATTCGGTTTTCGTTTGGTTTGAGTCGGCTTCTTTCCTTTTCTAGAAGGCAGTTCTTCTTCCTTCTTACGCATTTTCTTGTCAAATGATGCTCGCTTAGGGGCTTCATTTTCTAAGACAAAATAGGCACAACCATAACTACAATACTCTAAAAGGTAGTCTTGTAAACGACTGATTTTTTCAAGTTTTTCTTCTGTTCGGTCATCCTTATAAAAACCTCGTAGGCGAAGCTGTTCATTACTCCAGTCTCCCACGATATAATCAAACTTGGTTAAGACTTCTGAAAAACGCTGATTAAAAGCCGTCACATCGAAGGCATCCTTGATATTTTCCACCAAGGAAAAAGCTATCCCTTCCGTTTCTACCTTGTCCCCGTGTAAATGGAACTCAGGACCAGGAAACTTGTTATAGTTGTATAATTCAGGTGCAATTTCTTTTCGCATAGATATCCTTTTTCCACGATTACTTAATACTTTATTCTACCATAATTTCTAGCACTTAGCACGTTTCTCATAAAAATGAAAAAAGTCTGACGATTTTGTCAGACCAAAATAATATAACCTTAAAAAGAGAAGAACAATTCTTCCCTCCATATATCATATCATTATTTAGCAGCTGCGTACAATTCATCTACTTTGTTCCAGTTGATCACTGAGAAGAAAGCTTTGATGTAGTCAGGACGTACGTTGCGGTATTTCACGTAGTAAGCATGTTCCCAAACGTCCAAGCCCAAGATTGGTTTTTTACCTTCTGAGATTGGTGTGTCTTGGTTTGCTGTTGAAGTCACTTCAAGTTTACCCTCTTTGTTAACAACCAACCATGCCCATCCAGAACCGAAACGAGTTGTTGCTGCTGCAGTGAAGGCTGCTTGGAAGTCTTCAAATGAACCAAATGTTGCATCGATTGCTGCTGCAAGTTCTGCTGATGGAGCTGTTTTTTCAGGAGTCATCAATTCCCAGAAAAGAGCGTGGTTCAAGTGTCCGCCACCGTTGTTGATAAGTGCTTGACGGATATCAGCTGGAATAGATTCTACATCAGCAAGCAAGGCTTCAAGGTCTTCACCGATTTCAGGGTGTTTTTCTAGAGCTGCATTGGCATTGTTGACATAAGTTTGATGGTGTTTGTCATGGTGCAAGTGCATTGTTTCCGCATCGATGTATGGTTCCAAAGCGTCGTATGCATATGGAAGATCTGGTAAGATAATAGCCATCTGTAATACCTCTTTTTCTTTCTATATGAAAATGATAACGCAAACATTCACTTTTTTCAAGTTTTTTGCTTATAGATAAGGAAATCAGCAAGAAACCCACGACAAGATAATCCTGACGCGGGTTAAAAAAATTTTTCAGATAGGATTAATTTACCTGACTAGCAATCTGCAAGAGTGCCTTTTCAAAAAGGAAACTCTTTTCATAAAGACCTGTCTTAATCTGATAGTCTGTCTCAATCAAATAAGAAATAGCTTGCTTCAAAAAGCTCAAGGAAAGTCCTCGTGAATCCCTCAGCGCAAACTTGATTTGATAGGGATTAGGATTGCGTCCGAGAAAACTTCCTAGACTACTTGCAATCTGCGATTCTGTTTGCCCAGACTCCGACAAAATTTTCACCTGAGTAAAAGTCCGAAATTGTCCTAGCATGACTGCAATCAACTTGATTTCATCTTCACCTTGCAAGGTCAAATCTCTAACCAAATCGCGCGCCTGGTCCATCTTTTTAGTCAGAATAAACTGAGTTAAATCAAAAATATTGTCCTGCAAGGTCTTGGGAATTGCGTTAACAATATCCTCTTCCTCGATAACAGAGTCTTCCTTATAGGACTGTAAAAAGAGGAGATTTTTCTGGATTTCGCTAAATTGAAAACCAGATTTGATAAGTAGATTTTCAAAAGAATGATTGGCAAACTGCAGACCTTGTTTCTGGCTCCACTTTTGGAAATACTGGTGCAATTCTTGTTCTTTGGCTTCTACTGCATCAAAGACCTTGGCATCACGCTTAAGTAATTTTACCAACCGTCTTTTGCTATCCAGTTTTCCTTCTGCAAAGATTATCAACTTGGTTGTTGGTGAAGGATTGTCAAAGTATTCCTCAAATAACTTGAGCTCATCATCTGTTAAAAAGCGCTTTTTAGCAGTCGTGATATCGACAAAATGATCCAATATCACGATTTTCTCATCCGCAAAGAAAGGAAGGCTGACCAACTCCAGTTCCACATCCTTGTAGACCACTTCTTTCATATCAAAGTAGGCAAAGTTGAGGTCAGCAGAATCATAGCCAATCTGTTTCAACACTTGACTCTTCATCACTTCAAACTGACCCTGATCTGTCCCTGTAAAAAGGCTCAGGTTCGGTAAATTTGCTAAAGTCAACTTCTGACTCTCTTCAATGGCTAGCATCTTCTCTCCTTTCTTCTGACTTTTTAATTCATTTAATCGATATAGCACAATTTCCCACGGAAATCTTCTAGGCTATCGTACCCTTTTTCCGCCATGATTGCTTTCAGTTCATTGGTAATGCGTTCAAAAGCACAGACGCCTTCTTTGTGAAGGGTGGTTCCCACCTGCACCATACTTGCTCCACAGAGGATATGTTCAAAGGCATCACGACCAGTCAACACGCCACCTGTTCCGATGATTTGGATTTGAGGATTTAAACGTTGATAAAAGGCGTGAACATTAGCTAGAGCAGTCGGTTTGATATACTCACCACCAATCCCCCCAAAACCATTTTTAGGACGAATAACGACAGACTCATCTTCTATATAAAGGCCGTTTCCGATAGAGTTGACGCAGTTGACAAACTTAAGAGGATACTTATTGAAAATAACTGCCGCTTGGTCAAAGTGAACAATATCAAAATATGGTGGCAATTTAATTCCAAGAGGTTTGGTGAAGTAGGCAAATACCTCTGCCAAAATCCGGTCTGTTGTCTCAAAATCATAGGCAATCTGAGGTTTACCTGGAACATTTGGACAGGAGAGGTTTAGCTCAGTCAGACCACGAAACTCACTCTCTTGGACTTTTTTCAAGATAGTATGGGTTTCCTCTGGAGACATACCAACTAGAGATAAGAAGAAAGTTCGGTTTGGCTCTTTTTCTTGCAAATCCAAAAGATAATCCAAATAATAGTCTAAGCCATTATTTGGCAAGCCCATAGAGTTGATAGAACCAAGTGGAACATCTTGATAGCGTGGCTCAGGATTCCCCTGACGAAAGTCCAAGGTTGCTGTCTTAGTCACAAAAGTTCCTGCCGCTGAGTTTTTAACGCCCTCTAACTCTGCTATCGTCATACAAGCCACACCTGCTGCATTCATCAAACAATTGTCAAACTCAAAACCAGCAATTTGCGTTTTCGTTGATACCATGATTCTGATCCTCCGGATTCCATTTATTTCTAATATTATACCATATTTTCAGCTTTTCTCTTTAAGAAAGTCATTTATAAGAAAAACGTTCGTTTTTTATCCACTTTCAAAAAATTCCAATTTCAAACAACCCCAAAAATCAAATTGAAAGAATTTTTAGAAAATTTTTGTTTTTCCCTTTACAGTTAAAAAAAATTCTGCTATAATGACACACATAATTAAATTAGAATTTAAGGAGAACGATATGACATCTGCTAAAGAATATATCCAAAGCGTGTTTGAAACTGTAAAAGCTCGTAACGGGCACGAGGCTGAATTCCTCCAAGCTGTTGAAGAATTTTTCAACACTTTGGAACCTGTATTTGAAAAACACCCTGAGTATATCGAAGAAAATATCTTGGCACGTATTACTGAGCCTGAGCGCGTGATTTCTTTCCGTGTTCCTTGGGTTGACCGTGATGGAAAAGTTCAAGTAAACCGCGGCTACCGTGTTCAATTCAACTCAGCTGTTGGACCATATAAAGGCGGACTTCGTTTCCACCCAACTGTAAACCAAGGGATTTTGAAATTCCTCGGATTTGAACAAATCTTTAAAAACGTCTTGACTGGACTTCCTATCGGTGGAGGTAAAGGTGGATCAGACTTCGATCCTAAAGGTAAAACAGATGCTGAAGTGATGCGCTTCTGCCAAAGCTTCATGACTGAATTACAAAAACACATCGGACCATCACTTGACGTACCTGCTGGTGATATCGGTGTTGGTGGACGTGAGATTGGTTACCTTTATGGTCAATACAAACGCCTTAACCAATTTGATGCTGGTGTCTTGACTGGTAAACCTCTTGGATTTGGTGGTAGCTTGATTCGTCCAGAAGCAACTGGTTACGGTTTGGTTTACTATACTGAAGAAATGCTCAAAGCTAACGGTAACAGCTTTGCTGGTAAGAAAGTGGTTATTTCAGGTTCTGGTAACGTTGCTCAATACGCTCTTCAAAAAGCAACTGAACTTGGTGCTACTGTAATCTCTGTATCTGACTCAAACGGCTATGTCATCGATGAAAATGGTATCGACTTCGATCTTTTGGTTGATGTTAAAGAAAAACGTCGCGCTCGTTTGACTGAGTATGCAGCTGAGAAAGCAACTGCTACTTATCATGAAGGTTCTGTATGGACTTACGCTGGAAACTACGATATCGCTCTTCCATGTGCTACTCAAAACGAAATCAACGGTGAAGCTGCTAAACGCTTGGTTGGTCAAGGAGTTATCTGTGTCTCTGAAGGTGCCAACATGCCAAGCGACCTTGATGCCATCAAAGTTTACAAAGAAAATGGTATCTTCTACGGACCTGCCAAAGCTGCCAACGCTGGTGGTGTAGCCGTTTCAGCCCTTGAAATGAGCCAAAATAGTCTTCGCCTCTCATGGACTCGTGAAGAAGTTGATGGACGTCTCAAAGACATCATGACAAACATCTTTAACACAGCTAAAACAACTTCAGAAACATACGGTCTTGATAAAGACTACCTTGCAGGAGCTAACATTGCTGCCTTTGAAAATGTAGCAAATGCTATGATCGCACAAGGTATTGTTTAATTAGTCGATACATCCTATCGGAGGACAAATGATGAACTTACGGCCAATGGAAGTAAGAGATAATCCAGCTGTAGCGCAGCTCATTCGAGCTAGCTTAGAGGAATTTGGGCTTGACAAACCAGGAACTGTCTACTTTGATTCTCATCTAGATCATTTGGCCGACTATTATCAACAGCAAGAGAGAGCAGCTTACTTTGTTCTGGAAGATGAAGGGCAGCTGGTTGGCTGTGGTGGCTTTGCACCTGTGTCCGATAAGATTGCTGAATTACAAAAACTGTATGTCACTAAAAATTGCCGTGGCAAAGGTTATTCCAGCAGGTTGATAAAGCGGATAATCCATGAAGCCCGCCTAGCAGGTTATGAACAACTTTATCTAGAAACCTCTACTGAACTGGCTACGGCCGTGGCCATCTATCAACACTACGGTTTTACATTACTGCAAGAACCACTTTCTAACGCCGCCGGCCACCCTGCTATGAATATCTGGATGATAAAATCCCTCTCATCAGATGAATAGATGTTAGTATACTCTGGTCGTCTCGAGGATATCAGAATCAAGATCCTCAACACAGCTAAAACAACTTTTAAAAATGTAGCCAATGCTATGATAGTAAAGGTATTGTTTCAGCACTATCAAACTAGAAGAAATCCGACTGCTTATGAAAGCAGTCGGATTTTTATATATCTAATTTTTCAAAAAATTTTCCTGCTACCAGCTTTTCTTTTAGCTTCTTCAGCAGCTCATTTTCCAGAAAAGAACTTAGTTCATCAAATTCTTGGCAAACCTTAAAAACCGTCTCTCTATCCATCTGACCATAAGCTAATTCGTAATAGTCCTTATTATGATGCCAGTTCTGGTCATAGTTGACGTCTGTACGTTGATAGTAAACAATGTTGTGCTTCGGAGTCAGGTAAAGCTTCTGTGTTAGAATGCTTTTCTGATCTTTGGATAACTTGCTACGACTGAAAATCTTAACACCTTGAAAGATCTTGCGTTCATGTATACCTTGATTTGTGACCTTTAATTCAACTCTTTTATAGTGCATATAGTCACCTCCAAAAATTACTTTCATTATATCAAACTCTGGCAGATTTGCAAGCAAAAATATGTCATTGCCAAAAGTCTTTTGTCGCCTCTAAAATCTCTTCTGTCGATGTTACTGTCGCTTCAATAATGCTCTTGCCAGTCTTTTTCAGATAGGCTTGTATCAGATGATAGCCATAAGCATAGCCCGCAGCATAAGGCATACCGACTGGTATTTGACCTTGAATCTCGGCAATTTCATCACCGTAGAGATAAGGAGCCATTTCCGCCATCCCTGTTAGCTGAAGCTGACTTGAGATGATGGGCTTAATCTTCTCTAATTGCTCTGGACTGGTTGAAGTGACCCAAGGTCCGATGAGCTCCTTACCATAGAGTTCAGCAGCAAAAGACTCTGCCAAGCCTTCACTGACTACCCAGTCTGCTAGTGTCGTCTGCTGATTCCATTTGACAAATTGAAAGCGGACATTGTGATTGCACTCGTGAGCCAACGCAGCCTGCACACGTGGTAAAGTATAGTCATTTGGTAGCAGACTAAGCATGAGGTAGCCTGGAATTCCGCCATCTCCGCTATAACCCTTATTGAGCTGTAGCATAGGTTTTTCTGGATTGCCCAATAAAATAGTAAAATGGTAATCCTCAACATCTAAGTCATAGCCAGCCTGCTCAAAAAGCCCAATACTCCTTTTGATGGTATCCTGGCAGTCCTGCCAGAGTTGATCAGAGCTCAGAGAGTCGATAGCTGGTCTATCCTTTTCTGAGAGAGTTGAGGGTAACTGGTTCATAAAGCCAAGTAGGAATAGAGCATCAAATCCTCCAGGATACTTTGCTTTCAGAGGAATGTGTTGCGTTTGGTATTTGGTTGCAAAAGGTGCTAATATTTTAGCTCGAAAGCAACCTTCTCTCTTTTCCAAAGGAAGCTCGAGCATCTCTTGGTAAACTTTATCTGAACGAATCATATTGATTTGCATGGTAATCTCCTTTCTTATCTATTATTAGTATAATCCCTTACCTAAGGTCAGAGTCAAGAAGAAAATTGAAATTATATCAAGATTCTAGTAATTGTTAGTAAAAAAACTAGAACTTTCGTATCAAACCATAATTTCAAGTAGGTTTACCCATTTTAAATCGTAACAGAAAAAACCACTACTCCTAAGAATAGCGGTTTTATATGTTTTTTAAGCTACTAATGTAGTTGCTCTATTATTTAAGAGTAACTGAAGCTCCAGCTTCTTCCAATTTAGCTTTGATTTCTTCAGCTTCTGCAGTTGCAACGCCTTCTTTAACAAGTGCTGGTGCACCGTCAACAAGTTCTTTAGCTTCTTTAAGACCAAGACCTGTGATTTCACGTACAACTTTGATAACGCCAACTTTTTTGTCGCCTGCAGATGTCAATTCAACGTCGAATGAATCTTTAGCAGCACCAGCGTCAGCAGCACCAGCTGCAGCAACAGCTACAGGAGCAGCTGCAGTTACACCAAATTCTTCTTCGATAGCTTTTACAAGGTCGTTCAATTCAAGGATTGAAGCTTCTTTAATTTCAGCAATAATGTTTTCAATGTTCAATGCCATTGTTATATCCTCCAAATAAGTTTTTAAATTTATAATATTTTTTTGTAGCTAGGCTACGCTGCGTAGCTTAAGATTAAGCTGCGTCTTCTTTGTTGTCTGCAACCGCTTTGACTGCAAGAGCAACGTTGCGCACTGGCGCTTGAAGTACAGAAAGGAGCATAGAAAGAAGTCCTTCGCGGTTTGGAAGAGTTGCAAGAGCAAGAATCTCTTCTTTAGATGCGACAGCGCCTTCGATTGCACCACCTTTGATTTCAAGTGCTTCAGCGTTTTTAGAAAAGTCGTTCAAGATTTTCGCTGGTGCGATAACATCTTCGTTAGAAAATGCTACTGCAGATGGTCCAACAAATACAGATGCAAGATCTTCAAGACCAGCTTTTTCAGCTGCACGACGCAAGATTGAGTTTTTAATCACTTTATACTCAACTTCGCTTCCACGAAGCTCACGACGAAGAACTGTATCTTGCTCAACTGTCAAACCACGAGCGTCTACAACGACGATAGATGCAGCAGCTTTCATTTTCTCAGCTACTACGTCAACTAGTTCCGCTTTTTTAGCAATAATTGCTTCACTCATTAGTGTGTTCACCTCCGTTATTATTTTGCTTGGGGAAATTTTTCAAAAGAAAAACGCGCCCAAACCTAGACACGAAAGTACAATACGCTTCTTTTTACATGATACGTTTTGTCCTCGGTAGGATACTTATGAGTCGAGCTCCCCTACTGTCTTAGGCAGTTTTTTCAAACCGTATATAAGTATAGCATAGTCAAAAAAAGAATGCAAGATTTTTGCAAACATTTTTTAAAATTTTTTCGTGATTTTTCTTTTAAAGTTCTACCGTCAAAACTTTACCTTGCTTGACAACCTGTTCTCCTGCAATATAGACATCATCAACATCACTGGATTTGACAGCATAAATAAGGTGAGAGAGCATATTTTCTTGGGGTTGGAGATGAATTTTCCCTTGTGGTTGAATAACGAGAAAATCTGCCTGTTTACCTACTTCCAGACTTCCTATCTGTTCTTCCATTCCTAGGACCCTAGCTCCTTCGATTGTCAGCGCCTTGAGAGCTGTTTCGATAGGAAATTGTCTGGCATCTCCACTTTTCATCTTCTGAAGAAGGGCTGCAGTCCGTCCTTCCTCAAACATATCTAGATTGTTATTGGAGGCAACCGAATCCGTCGCAATTCCGACTGCTACTCCTGCTTTTTGCAGTTGAATGATAGGAGCAATCCCTGATGCCAGTTTGAGGTTACTAATAGGATTGTGGGCAATAGACACTTGAGAAGTTGCCAAGCGTTCAATTTCTCTCTCGTTTAATTCGACCCCGTGAGCAAAGACAGACGGATGATCTAAGTAACCCAGTTCTTCTAGAAAGGCGAGGGGTCGTTTGCCATATCGTTTCAGGATAATCCCTGATTCCTCCTTGGTCTCCGCAACATGGATATGGAGAGGAATATTCAACTCTTTTGCCATATCTAAGCTTTCTGCCAGCAAGTCTCTACTACAGCTGTAGGGAGAATGTGGGGCTACCATCACCTTGAAATTTGGATTTTTATATCCAATAATTTCCTCAATGATTGCTCGAGTTCTGCTTATAGTTTCAGCAGTTGTCTCTGCCTCTGAAGAAAAAAGAGTCGGTGAGAAATAACAACGCATCTTGGAAGTTTTCACTGCCTGATAAATCCGTTCAATATCCATACCATTGGGATTATACATATCATTAAAGGTTGTTGTTCCTGACTGGAGCATCTCTATCATAGCTTCTTTAACCGCTCTTGTAGTCATGTCGGGAGTAAATCCTGCTTCTGCAGGCCAAATATAGTCATTGAGCCATTCATGGAGATTGCTGTCATCCCGAATTCCTCGCAATCCTGTCATAGCAGAATGGGTGTGACAATTGACCAAACCAGGCATAATCCAGGCGCCCTGATAGTCTATAATCTGCTCAGCTTGCTCTAAAATCTCTGACTTCTCTTGACCAACATAGACGATTTGAGAATCCTTAACTGCTAAGATTCCATCCAAATAAACATGGAAATCTTGGTCACAAGTCACGATATTTACATGCTGAAAGACTTTCATTCTAGGCTCCTTTTCTATAAGACAATTTACAGTGAATAATTTTTCTAGCTATTGTAACAAAAAAGTCACCCGAAGGCAACTTTTTTCGTTCATAAGATTTTAAAGCAGAAAGGATTATTCAAAGCTAAAAGCTGCAGCTTGCTGCATTTGATAATACTTACCCTTTCTAGCCATGAGATCCTGATGATTGCCATGCTCCACGATGTCACCATCCACTAAGACTAGAATCATATCCGCATCCTGAATGGTTGACAAGCGGTGGGCAATGATAAAGCTTGTACGCCCCTTCATGAGTTTAGCAAAGGCATCCTGAACCAGCACTTCTGTCCGCGTATCGATGGAAGAGGTTGCTTCGTCTAAGATAAGAATCTTAGGGATAGCTAGAAAGACTCGGGCTATGGTCAAAAGCTGGGCTTGACCGACAGAGAGAGATTCTCCTGCATTTTCCAACTTGGTATCGTATCCCTGTGGCAACTGTTGGATGAAAAAATCTGCATTGGCTGCTTTTGCAGCAGCAATCACCTGCTCCCGACTGGCTTTAGGATTTCCAAAGGAAATATTGTCATGAATGGTCCCTTGCTTGAGCCAGGTTTCTTGGAGCACCATTCCAAACTGCTGGCGTAAAGAGGCACGACTATAGTCATAAATGGATTTCCCATCCAGCAAGATATCTCCAGAGTTAATGGGATAAAACCGCATGAGAAGATTGATAAGGGTTGATTTTCCAGCACCTGTCGGACCAACAATAGCCACCTTGCTACCGGCTGGGATATCGATAGATAAATCCTTAATCAAAATCTTTTCAGGATGGTAGCCAAAATAGACATGTTTAAAGGAAATAGCTCCCTTAACTTGGTCACTAGTCAACTCTTCCTTACCTGTTTCAGCCACCTCAGGACTATCTAAGACTCCATAAACACGTTCTGCACAAGCCAAGGCACTTTGCAATTCGGCTAGAACTGAAGAAATATCATTAAAAGGCTTGGTGTATTGCTGAACATAGTTCAAAAAGGTTACTAAACGACCGATGGTCAAGGTTGAACCCATCATGATACGATAAGCTCCTACTCCAGCTAAAAGCGCATAAATGAGTGCATTGACAAAGCGAGTCGAAGGATTGACAGTTGAAGAATAAAAGATGGCTGACTGAGAATAGCCTGAGTAGTTGTCATTCGCCTCATACAGTCTTTGGATAAACTCTGTCTGAGCATTAAAGGACTGGATAATGGTCTGCTGGCTAAGCGATTCTTCAATCAACTGAGTCTGAATGCCCCTCGTCTCTGTTTGCTTCTGGAAGAGATGATAGGAGCGTTTGGCAATAAAACGTGAAATCACCATAGACAGTGGCGTCAACAGCAAGACCAAGAGGGTCATGAGGAGATGAATTTGAAGCATAGCTAGAATACTAACCAAAATCATTAAGACGCCAATAAAAAATTGATTAAAAATCATGGTCAAACCGGCCGCCAACTGTTCTATGTCTGTGGTCACACGACTGACCATCTCGCCACTGCCTTGCCGATCCACAAAAGCAATCGGTAAACGGTGGAGCTTATGGATGATTCGCTCTCGCAAGTCTCTGGTATAAGAGAAGATTAGGCGATAATAAAGAAGAGGATTGGCCCATTGTACCAGAGTATTTCCTATGACTACCAAGAGCATCTGAAGTAAAATTTGCCAAAAAACTGGCGAAGAACCAGCCACTAGGACTTGGTCGATGACCTGCCCAATCAGAATAGGTAGGTAAATCGATAAGCCAACTTGGGCAATAGTTCCTAGAAAGGCTAGGAAAAGGAGGAAAGGATGGCTTGATAAATCTTTTGCCAAACGTTTGAGCGTCTGGTTTGCAGTTTGTCGTCTCATGCTAGTTCTCCTTTCCATGCTGTGATGCATTGATTTCACGATAGACTTGACTAGTTTTCATCAAGTCCACGTGCTTGCCGATAGCTAAGAGCTCACCTTTTTCCAAGAGTAGAATCTGGTCAGCCATCTGTAAAGTCGAGGTGCGTTGAGAAATCAAAATTAAGCTCGTATTTGGCAAATTTTCTCGGATAGCTTTCAAGAGTTTGGACTCCGTAATGGTATCCAACGCCGAGGTTGCATCATCTAGGATGAGAAATGGAGCCTGGCGCAAGACTGCGCGAGCAATAGACAGCCTTTGTTTTTGTCCACCTGAGAAATTTCGACCTCCTGCCTCAACAGTGGTATCCAAGAGTCCTTCCTTTTCACTGACAAAATCCTTAGCTTGCGCAATCTCCAAGGCCTGCCAGAGTTCTTGGTCAGATACTTCTTGATTTAAACCCAAAGTCAAGTTGGAACGAATGGTTCCCTTAAAGAGTTCGACCTTTTGTGGCACATAGGAAATCCAAGACCGCCACTGCTCCAAATTAAGAGGACTAGATCCATCTCGATAAAGGTCAATGCTTCCCTGATCTGCTGGATAAAGACCAAGTAGGACTTGCACCAAGCTTGATTTACCAGAACCTGTTCCCCCAATGATACCAAGGATTTGCCCTTGCTTCATATCAAAAGAAATGTCTCTCAGAGAAGGCTGGGCTGCATCTGGATAGGTAAAAGTCAATTCTTGGACTTGTAAAACCTCCTCGCTGGTAGCTTGCTTTTGTTCTAACTCTGAATAAATGTCTTCTGGAGTTTCGGCAAAGACTTCCTCGATTCGCTTGGCTGAGATATAGGACTGGTTGAGAGAATTTATCAGCATGGCGAGCTTGACCAATTCCACCAAAATTTGCAAGAGGTAGTTGATGAGGGCAATTAGGGCACCTTGACTGAGCAAACCTCCTTGAATTGAAATATAGCCCTGCCAGATGATGACGAGGAGAGTTCCATTGACAATCAGATAAGTCAGAGGGGTTAATAAACTAGACCAGAAACCCGTCTTTTCTTGCAATCTAGCATAGACTTGGTTAAGGGTTTGAAAAATCTGTAACTCTCGTTTTTCTTGACCAAAGGCACGAATGACCCGCATGCCTTGTAATTGCTGGCGCGTTTCCTGAACCAGTTGGTCCGTTTTCTTTCTGAGACTGCTGTAGAGAGGATTGACCAGTCGAGAAAGACCTACAATGACAATGGTCAAAATAACAACCATGACCAAGAACCAGAAAGTCAGTTCAGCTGAGATTCGATAGGCCATAAAAATGGCTCCAAAAACGATAATAGGCGCTCGCAAAAAGAGACGCAGGAATTGATTGATACCAGTCTGAATCTGATAGGTGTCCGAAGTCAAGCGAGTCACCAAGCTAGAAGTTGTCAGACGGTCTCTGCTATCCTTGGGCAAGGAAAGAATATGACGATAAAGGTCGTTTGTCAGTTCTTTGGCAAATCCTACCGCTGCCTTGGCTGAGTAAAACTGAGCTACCAAGGCCACTACAACGCCAATCACTGCAAAGATAAGGAGCAGACCAATCTGCATCCAGAGATGTCCTTGATTTCTCTGGGGCAAGGATTGGTCAACAATCCCAGCAATCACCATGGGAACCAAGAGCTCAAAAATAGCTTCTAACAGCTTGAATAAGGGAGCTAAAATCGATTCCTTGATATAGGGTTTGAAGTAAGATAATAGGTGTTTCATAAATCCCTTCTATTCGTATTCTGGAAATAAAGAAAGTGGGAAGTGACCACCCTCTCTGTTTTATTTGTTTAAGTAAGGCAGTAGATAGCCATATCCTTCCTCTTCCATCTCATCCTTGGCCACAAAGCGCAAGGAAGCGGAATTGATACAGTAACGGAGGCCACCAAACTCACGCGGTCCATCTGTGAAAACATGACCCAAGTGAGCATTCCCCGACCGAGAACGAACCTCAATTCTCTCCATTCCATGGCTGAGATCCTTGTAATAATGAATCAATTCCTTGGAAATCGGACGGCTAAAACTTGGCCAACCACATCCTGAGGCAAACTTATCCTTGGCAAAAAAGAGGGGCTCACCTGTCGTAATATCTACATAAATCCCTTCTTCAAAGGTTTGGTCATAGGCATTGGTAAATGGAGCCTCTGTAGCAGCTTCTTGGGTAACACGATAGGATTCTTCAGATAAACTGCCCTTTAATACCTCTTGACTAGGCTTTTCATAATTTGCTGCGTCAATCAATGGCTTATCAGCATCGGTCACATCGATATGACAGTAACCTGAAGGATTCTTCTTAAGATAGTCTTGGTGGTAATCTTCAGCCAGAATGTAATGACGTAGCTTCTCCACTTCCACTGCAATCTTTCGACCAAACATGCGCTCCTGCTCCTGCACCACTGTGTAGATAGCTGGCAAATCAGCTTCATCTTGGTAATAAATTCCAGTCCGATACTGACGTCCACGGTCATTCCCTTGTTGATTGATTGATAATGGATCAATAACACGGAAATAATAAAGTAAAATCTCTCTGAGTGAAACTACCTTCTCATCGTAAATCACTTGAACCGTTTCTGCATGGTCTGTTTCCTTGAGCAACTGGTAATTGGTCGTTTCGACTTGACCATTAGCATAGCCAACACTGGTTGCTAGCACCCCAGAAATGCGTGAAAAATATTCCTCTAGGCCCCAAAAACAACCACCTGCTAGATAAATTTCTGCCATCTTTATTTCTCCTTTATCAAGTTTGTAACTAGACTTCTTTTCAAAAAAAGGATAGGAAGCCCTCTGGTCAAGAGTTTCCCCATCCTATCATCTATTCTTTATTTTGCTTCGACACGGACACCTTGGGTATCAACTTTCAAGCCATGAAGTTTTCCTTTGAAAGGTTGCTTTTCCAATTCTGACTTAATCGTTGACATCTTGTCATGAGAAGCCAAGACCATAACTGTCGGCCCAGCACCAGAAAGGTAGGTTGCATAGGCACCATTTTCTTTGGCTACTTGCTTAATCGTCGCAAATTCTCTCACCAAGTCCTGACGATAGCGTTCGTGGAAGAGGTCTCCCTCAATCGCTTGGCCAGCAGTCACCATGTCTCCTGCCAACAAGGCTGCAACCGCCACATTGGCGATAGAGCTAGCTGCAACAGCTTCCTTGTAAGACAATTTCTTAGGTAAGACACCACGGCTGTCTCGAGTACGCAATTCATAGTTTGGAATGTAGGCTAGGAAATCACATTCTGGGAAGTCTGCTACAATAGCTGAAACTTCCCCATCAACAGAGCTTGCAATAACGAGATTACCATAAATGGCCGGAGCTACATTGTCAGGATGTCCTTCAATCTTGGTCGCTAACTGCAATTTTTCATGGTCAGATAAGTTGAGATTTCCCAGTTGGTTGGCTAGTTCAATCCCAGCAACGATAACAGAGCTGGAAGAACCCAAACCACGCGCCAAGGGAACATCACTGGTCATTTTCAAGCGTCTTGGTTGCAAGTCTGGTACAATTTGCAAGGCAATTTTGAGCAAGAGATTACGCTCGTCATGTGGAATCCATTTGCCAATCTGGTGTTCAATCAACCACTCATCTCGTTCTTCACAGACCTCTATTTGAAGATACTTGGTTACAGCTACACCGACCGAGTCAAAACCTGGCCCGATATTGGCACTGGTTGCAGGTACAATAATCTTCATCTTATTCTCCTAGCACCTTGAAGGTATTCAAGAGGTCAAATTCTGAAACCTTCTTCAATTCAGCTGAAACATTTTCAAGCTGGGCTTTATTAATCTTGTGTGTGATGATAACGACACGCGCCTTGTCACCATCTTTTCCATCTTGGAGAATTTGCTTAAAGGAAATTTCTTGGGCATTGAAGATTTCAGCCAACTTCAAGACCTGACCTTTTGAGTCTGGTGCCAAGATTGAGAAGTAGTAATTTGCTTTGACATCCTCTGGATTTGCCAAGACCAAGTCACGGCTATATTCGTTGAAGTCTTTGCCAATGGTACCATCATTCAAGCGACGAACGATACGGACAATGTCTGCCACAACACTTGTTGCAGTTGGTTTTTGGCCTGCACCTGGTCCGTAGTACATAGACTCACCAATACCGATAGATTCTACAAAAACAGCGTTCATTACCCCATTCACACTGGCAAGTGGATGCGCTTTAGGAAGGAAGGTTGGAGTTACTTCTGCAGCAATACCTGAAGGAGTTTCCTCGATTGAACCAACCAATTTCACTACATAACCAAGCTCTTGAGCTACAGCTACATCTTCAGGTGTGATGTTACGAATTCCCTTGTGGGCCACATCGTCAAAGGCAACCTTCATGCCAAAAGCAAATTGGCTCAAAATCACCATCTTGTAGGCTGCATCAATCCCATCTACGTCATTTGTCGGGTCACTTTCTGCAAATCCTAGTCTTTGTGCTTCCGCAAGAGCATCATCGTAAGACCAGCCTTCTTCCACCATCTTGGTCATCATGAAGTTGGACGTTCCGTTGACTACTCCAAGCACACGCGTAATTTTATCAGAAGCCAAGGAATTTGCCAAAGTACGAAGAATTGGAATCCCACCAGCTACTGCTGCTTCATAGTAAAGTGCTACCTTGTTAGCTTTAGCGATTTCTAACAATTCTGCACCATGGACAGCCAAAAGGTCCTTGTTAGCAGTAACAACGTGTTTTCCAGCTTCCAAGGCACGAGTGATAAAGGTCTTAGCAGGTTCGATACGCCCCATCAATTCCACTACAATCGTAATGTCTTGATCTGACAAAATGTCATCCACATTGGTTACAAAGTTAAAGTCATTCCCTGCTGTAAGCAAGCGATTTTTCTCATCTTCATCCTTGACCAACACCTTAGCAACTTCAATCTCTGAATGTGCTGATTGATTGATTTTTTCTCCATTTTCCTTTAGGAGGAAAGGCACACCACTTGCAACGGTACCAAATCCTAGTAAAGCAATTTTAACTGTCATGTTTGTCTCCTCGAAATTTTCTAATATAGCCATTATAACAGAATTTTGTGAAAATTCCTATTATAGTAAATCACTATTTCAATCTAGAAAAGAAAAAACGAATCAGACGATTCGCTCTTCTCAAAATCTAGAAATAGCTTTCCAGAAAGGATTATCCAATCTTTTGCAGATTAAGTACTGCATCGTGATTCATCAAGACTTGACCATACTCTTGCAAGACTGAACGACTGATGTCACTATCATCCGCAAACTCGCGCATACGGGCCAAAAGCCAAGCTGGATATGGACTTGGATGATTTTCAATATCCACTAAAATGGTCAAATAATAGCGCTCATTCATCTTGTAAAGTTCAGAAGTTTCCATCTCAAAAGTCACTGTCTTGGCAAAAGCCACCAAATCAGCCAACTTAGCAAAAGAAAGGATGTAGTAGATGTAAGGCTCTTTCTTGCTTTCAGCTTCTTGTTCAGCCTGCTCTTCCTCTTCTTCCTTGGCTTCAACTTGCTCTAGAGATTGAATGGCTTCGATATCATCTTTGGTTTTGTCCGCGATGCTTTTTTCTAAAGTTTTAATAAACTCATCTGGCGACATTTGAGCCAATTCTTCCATGTCTGGTAAATCTGATAAATCTTCAAAATCTAGATTTTGGTCAATCTTTGACTTGGTCACAAAGACATCTACCTTATCAGGTTTTGGAGTTACACGGAAGCTCAACATGCCTGTATCTAGAAAGCTATCAGGCATCTCTAACTCATCCAAGATAGCATAAAAGAACTCTTCTGTTTTTTCTTGAGGAACAAGAAAGTCAGCAATCTCCATTCCTCGATCCATCAAATCTTCTAAAGACATCGTGATTTTTAAAGTAGTATCACTAATTTGTTTCATTTTCATTGCTAGTAACCTCATACTTTCAGTTCTATCTATTATACTAGATTTTTACGATTTTATCAAAAGAAGGCTCCTCTATCAAGCTAGATTTTCCCCAGGGTCTTTCTGTAGCAGACTCTAAAAGAAAATTTCTGATGACAAATAGAAAAAGCCTTCAAAATCGACTCTTAGCCAACTTTGAAGACCTGATACATCAGAATGCTTATAATTTAAAGGTTGCTACACCGAGGATAGAACGATTTAAGTTTCTAAGAATTTGAAGACTTTGTTCAAATTTCTTATAACGAGTCACTCCATACTCTTCAACAAGAAGGACTGTATCTCTTTCCAAAAGAGATGGTACATCTTGTAAATCCACAAAATGCATTCCTTTTAAGGCCTCTTGATTTTGTTTCAATTTATCTAGGATAGCTTTGTTTGAGCTAACGATTGTTAATTCTTGTCCAGCATTTTTGTATGATAGGATATCTGCTAGGTTGGCAATTGTTGTAATCTCTGTTACAAAATCAATTTGATACTGAGAAAAATCACCTGCTCTATTGATGGTTGGATTAAAGAGATAAACCAATACATTTCCCATCACAACCAAAATCACACAAACTACTCCAATAACAGCTAAACGGAGAATCAAGTTCTTCACATTCAATCCAAGCGCTGTCTCACCGTTTGCATTCAATTCTTTAGAGTTGATGGTTTCCAATTTTTCAATTTTTACATTTGCATAAGTGTGTTTAAATTTCTCAATCAATCCATCAATTTTTCGCTCCAACAAGTCATTAGCATCTTTACTTGGTGTCAAAATTTTCACACCAACCCCTGCATCGTCAATCATATAGTAGACAGTTAATTTTTTCCACCAATAATCATTCGTAGAATTTTTCAAGGTTGTTTCTGTCGTATCTAATTCACTGGCAATTTTTTTCAACTCACTAGGCTCTACATCATTGAAAAGATAAGCTCCATTCAAATTCCCATCAATCAATTTCCCGTAGAAATCACTATAACCACCAATTTGATGATTCAAAATCGTTTTAGCTGAATCTTCTGGAGGAGTGATTTTATAGCTAAGATAAGTTGAATAACTTGTTGTGTCTTTGACAGTGTTTTTATTCTTAACTGCCTTAATTGTAAATGGTACAGCAATGAGAGCAAATAAAGCGATGAGAGCTAAAATATTTACTTTTCTTTTTTTATAAAGATTTGCAAACAAATCAGCTACTGAATAATGTTCAAACATGATTTTTTTCTCCTTTGTTGAGTAGATACTGGTTCTCTTTTGTAAGCATTTTCGCTACGAATATAATCACAAGAACAATTCCCCAGAATTGCATTGTAAATAAATTGAAGAAACTTTCTGAAAAGCTACTTCTTGGCATAAAGAATAGATTATTCAAGATGAGTAGGGACAAGGCAAATAGGATTGTTCTTGAACGATAGGCTACTTGCAGCATGGCTATGAATAACATACCTAGCAAGAGACTAAGTAGAAAGACTCCTATCATACCATAGTCGGTATACAACTCCATAATATAGCTACTTCCGATACCATGTCCTTTCAAGTATTCCTTGTTTAAGACAAGATAGGATAGATTGTGGGCATAACTATTACTATCAATAGCTAGTTCCACACTATTGGTTGTATGCTCAAAGGCTTTTCCTCCGAAAATGGCCCCTAAACTTCCCCTTGCAAAATAATCAATAACAGGACCAAAAGTAAAATTACGGAAATCTCGGTAAGGGAGGCTACTGTTAAATAGAAAACCTCTAGCCAAAACACCAAAACTGGTTCCTTGTTTATAGATAAAGTCAAGCAGGATATCCCAGAAACCTGTATGGGAAACTTGGACATTATCCCGTACATAATTGAGTATTCCCATCGCTAACATGAGAATAGGAGAACCTACAAAAATCGCTAACTTCTCTTTAAACCCAATCCATTTTCCCTTTTCTGTTTGCTCCCGCATAAAGTAATAAACGAAAGCAAATAAAATACTTAAAATAAAGGGATTGCGTGTCCCGATTGCTAAATGAATAGTATTAGCTGCAATAAAGGAGACAAGCACTACTGTTGCCTGCCATTTCTTTGGCTTGGTTGCCAAATACATACACATTGCATAGACCGTAAATGTTGATAAGATATAGGTAAAATAAGGCAGTTTACTTTCAAAGTTTGCATAGTAGGTATAGTAGGAAGTCTGCAAGCGATACAGGAGTCGTTCAAATAAGCGAATAAAATAGAAAGGATAGGTTAGAAGAAAAACTCCTAGCGATACAAAGCGCAACCGCTTGATGTAAACCTCTTTTAGAGAACTTTCTATCTTCGATACTTGTATTTTCTTTCTAGCTATAAAATAGCGAGCTAGGAGCCCCCCTGTGGTCAATCCCAATATCGAAACCATGACAACTATAAAGGCAAAACGATAGGCTATGGGATGATAGGTATCCAAAGCGCCATCTCTAAAATAATCAATGGTCGGCCTTGATACCAGAAATACAAAAATAGTTAAAAAGAAAATAAAATGGATTAAGTAATACTTGATATCATTCCAACAAGCAATTAAGCTACTAACCAGTAAGAACAATAAAGTAGAAAGCAAGCTAACATTGTTATTATTAAACAGATATACAATTCCACTTACTAGCGTCAAGGCATAACTGACTATGGTCAAACTAAATAATAATCGTTTTCCATCAATCACTTGCTCACCCCCGTTCTAATGTAATTTTTTAGATTTTTCAATATTTTTTAGTAATAAGAATCGGTATAAGGAAATATTTATGAATAGAGCCAAAGCACTAATTCTTCTGCCCTTACGGAAAATTGGATTCCTAGCAATAGCAAAGGCATGGCCTTTTAAAAAACGATGAATCTGGGAATAGGCTTCAAACTGTTTATACTGATCATCTAGTAACATCTTATCCAGAATAAAAAAGTAGGCATAGGCCAATCTGAAAAAAGCAACCTCTTTCAAATCCGGATAGTTTTTCACAACTTCATTGTAAAACTTTTGGTAGATATCAATATAGGCTAAATCCTTCTCTGCATAGGGTTTAGTCGTAATACTATCCCCTCTATGGAAATAGTAATAATAGGGTTTGGTATTAACAACGTACTTCTTAGCCAACTTGATTAAATCAAAATGATAATAAGCATCTTCATAAATCAATCCCTTTGGAAAGGATAGGGCAGTTGCAATCTCTCTCTTGACTAGCTTATTGCAGATCGTTCCAGGTATTTTTTCACCTATGAGGTATTCCCTCAGAAATGTTTGGGAATCACAGACAAAATAGTCATCCTGATTGGCTGACTGTGGACTTTCATCATTAGCATAGACATTCATAACACCACAGCTCGAAACATCCGCATCTTCTTGAATTAATTGCTCATATAAGCTCTGAATCATTTCTGGATGGATATAATCATCTGAGTCAATAAAAATCAGATAATCTCCGTGAGCCTGCTTCATTCCATCATTTCGTGCTTGCGACAAACCTTCGTTCTTTTTATGAAGCACTGACACCCTATCATCTTGTTCAGCGATTGCATCACACAAGCGACCACTTTCATCTGTTGCACCATCATCAACAAGAATAATTTCCAGGTTTTGATAGGTCTGCTTCTGAATGGAAGCTATCGATTTTTCTAGGTACTGCGCCACATTATAGACTGGCACAATGACACTAATTAATGCAGTTTCCATGCTACTCCTCTAATAGTTTTTCTACTTGTTCGATTTGTTTGGCAATTGTAAATTGTTGAATGAATTGACTGGCTTCATTAACATCAAAGTTTGAAGCAGAAGTCATGTAGTCAATAATTGCCTGAGCCGCCTCTTGGTTGCTTTCAATGATTTGCCCAAATCGTCCTTCTTGGGATAATTCCTCAGCCCCTCCGACATCCGTAGAAACAAAAGGAAGTCCTAGACTCAAGGCCTCCACATACACTCCAGGAAAGCCTTCTTGTTTAGACATAGACAAGAGAACTTTCATCTGAGACAAATACTGGTAAGGATTTTTTTGATAACCAAGGAAATGTACATAGTCTTCAAGCTCATACTCTTTGACGCGGTTTTTCAGTTCCTCTTCCATATCACCAGCCCCTATGAAGTAGAGATGATAGTTTTTTCCCTCTTGGTGTAATAACCTCATCACTTCCACCACGCGGTCAGAACCCTTATTTTCCTCAATCCGTCCGATAGTACAGATACTTTGAGGCGCAATCTCGATATTTATCTTCTCTTGAGATTTTTCTAGAATAGTCTGAAAATCATATCCATTGTAGACCGTCTGTAATTTCGAAGCATAGTCTGGATAGACTTCCTTGATAGAATTACTGGTCTTTTTTGAAATTCCTACAATGGTATCCGCAGCATCCAACTGGCGTCTATGTGATTCTCTTTTGGAGCTATCCTTAAGAAATTCTTCGATACTTCCATGAATCCAAGAGATTTTCTTGACTTCTTTTCTTTTAGAAAACAAAAGTGGAGGATTCATAATGGTAAAAGAAACTTCAACATCATAGTCATCTTTTACAAGCAAGCGACGAGTCAGCCTTGGAAAATAAATTCTCATTCTCCACAAAAAAGCTCGTAACCATCTAGCTTGGCGATAATCTTGAAAGGATTTTAAAATGCCTACATGCTTGGGCACAGATTCGTACCCCTTGTCAAAATGCTCCATTTCAAGAATATCAATATCATACTTTTCTGGATCCAGATTTGAAACAATGGTAGATAGAATCTTTTCTGCACCGCCTCCGAGAGAAAAAGACCACATAAAAAATAAGATTTTTTTCTTAGCCACCATATTCTCCCTTGTATTCTGTATAAGACTTATCCATATCAGCGATGACAGCATCATGATGCGGTACTTGCTTGTCTGCTGGTGGTGGCGTCATATAGTCTCCAAAAGCAGTGCTAAGATAGGCATCATAGCCGACTGGAATGGGCATCTCAGTTCCTTCAAATGGCAAGAAGAGATTATCCTCAAAAGATGCGATTGGATACTTGTTTCTCATGTAGCCAGGACCGGAGCATAATTCCGTGATTCCATCGCTCTCAGCTAGACCATACTTGGTCATTTCTTTTTCAGCTTTTTTCCATATGCGATAACGGAGAGCTTTTGGCGTTACCCCCAGTAAAATACGGCTTCCCCATTTCATTACTGCACCATGCTTTTCTGGAATAGTTTGCGCACAAAAGAGTGAATAAATCAGTGCCCAGCGAACCTGTTTCTTCCGCTCAGCTGGATTTTTAGGATAATAATCCAAAGGCAAGACATCTAAGGCAAGACCATGTGGCAATTCTAAATCCTGCTGATAAGGTTTGATACAGGTCGTTTCCTTATCACGAATGGTAATAAAAAGATTGCGGTCGACAAAATCCTTGTTACTCTTCGACAAGAAATAACGTTCATCTGCATAACGAGGCCATAATTCTGCCAATTTTTCATAATCCTTACGGGGCATAAAAAAATCTAGATCATCATCCCAAGGAATAAAACCCTTGTTTCGAAGGGCACCAATAGCACCTCCACCACAGAGATAACAAAGCAAATCATGTTCTTTACAAAAGGCCACAAAATATTCAGCCATCTCCAGACTTCGAGCCTGAATAGCTTTTAAATCAGTCATATTGTTCATTATTCTTTCTATCGTATCGTTCCATTATACCACAAATAAGGGATGAAAATCTATTGCAGACTGTAAAAAATCAAAGCCTGACTGCTAGATACATAGCCTTCAAACTTTGATTTTTCTATCTTATCTCATTCCCATTTGAGATAGCTTGGTTTGATATTTATTTTGGTCTACTAAGAGTGCCTGTCCTCCATAGACATCATAGGCATCGACCCAATCACCTAGTTCTGGAACTGTTAATCTCTCAATACCATTTTGCGCTCCATCTAGGAAGGATAAGCCATTGGTCAATAAGAAACTATAGGGAACATTCGTAGAGGTCATACCAAAGACCTTACCTAATGCTTCTGATCCAGTAAAGAGTTTAGTTGGATCCTTGAGTTGTTGCAGAACAGCTGTCAACACTTGCTGTTGTCTCTTGGTACGACCGTAATCACCTTCATCATCATCACGGAAGCGAGCATAATTTAGCAAGGTTGAACCGTTCATCTGCTGTTTCCCAACTTTAATCGTCTGGGTTGGTGACTCTGTTTCCGTAGCATGTAAATCATCTCCGACTGTAGCTTCGGTTAAAGGTTGACCTTCTAAGGTTGAGAATTTGGCATCAATCGTCACACCATCAGGAAATAGAGTGTCAATAGCGGTTGCGAAGGCCTGGAAATCTACTAAAGCGTAATATTTAATGTCCAAGTCAAAATTGTCTTTTAGGACTTTCCGGACCATTTCAGCCCCTTTTTGCCCCTCTTGTTCCCCCAACTCATAGGCCACATTCAACTTATTATCGGATTGCTTTCTACCGTTAATGACTTGGCTATAACCGTCTATATAAACCAAATTGTCACGCATAAAGCTGGCCAGCTTGATTTTTTTATCTGAGCCACCAACGTTTAGAACCATAATCGAGTCCGTTCTCGTCTCAGCACTGTTCTGGCCAATCCGTCCATCCGTCCCCATAATCAAAATATTGACCCCATCCTTGGTATCTTGACCATGAAAAACTTCTACTTGAGCTGCCTTAGCATTGGCAGGTTTGGTTGGATCCGCATTTGAATAACCTTTTAGGAACATAAAAATCATGCCAAAACCGACACAGGCTAGAAGAGCAAGCAATCCTGCAAAAATGCGCCCCCAACGAATCTTACGTTTCTTGAACTTAACCTTTGGAAGAGAATGGCTTTTCTGGTATTTTTTTGCACGACTACGGTTACCATAGGATGGAAGAGGAGACTGATTGATTGGTTCCATGAAAGACTCTTCCATATCATGATTTTCACTATGAATTTCTGGTGAAGCTTCACTACCACTAGCCATATTTAACTTACCTTGCAAATAAGCAAACTCTTTTTTCTCTCGCTCATTGAGGTAATGAATGTTCTTAAAGAGATAGTCATAACGTAACTGCTCATGATGACTTAAGGGATTTTCTTTACTCATCTTCTCTCCTTTCCGTGGTCTGATATTGGATAAATAGGATAGGCTCCCAGTACTTTATACTGGATTCCAATCGCTTCTAATTCTTTTTGGGCAAAGTTAACCAAATCCTTATCGGCATAATCCACATCGATAATGAAAAAGTATTCTCCCAGTGCTGTCTTGAGTGGTCGACTTTCAATTTTTGTCAGATCAATTCCTCTCCAAGCAAAGGTCGATAGGGCCTTATAGAGGGCACCTGGAAGGTTGTCAGGTAAGGTCAAGGCCAAACTCATTTTCTCAGTTTGTGCTTGCAAGGGAATGGCTGCACCTTCAGCTCCCAAAACCCAGAAACGTGTGAAATTAGCTTCCATTTCCTGAATATCCTCAGCAATCAGTTCCAAGCCATATTCTTCTGCAGAACTTCTTGGTGCAATGGCTGCATAAGGCTGGTCTGGATGTTCGGAAATAAAGCGGGCCGCATAGGCTGTACTAGCAGTCACCTCGATTTGGGCCTCTGGATATTGTTCATCGATGAATTTCTTTCCTTGAGCCAAAGCCTGTGGATGAGAAAAAATCTTTTCAATCTTAGTATGGCCTGGAACCACCATCAACTGCTGATGAATAGGCTGAACGATTTCTGCAACTGCTTGAATGCGAGCCTGATGAAAAAGGTAGTCCAAGGTTTCATGAACACTACCCTCGATAGAATTTTCAACTGGCACCACAGAATAGTCCACTAAGCCTTGCTCATAGGCCTTGATGACATCTGTAATATTGGCAAAGGCCTGCAATTCCTCCTGAGGAAAAGCAGTCTGCACAACGTGGTGTGAAAATGATCCCTTGGGACCTAGATAAGCAATTTTCATCTTAGTTCCTCTATAATTTCCTCTGGACTTAGCTTGGTCACATCCAAAACCCGACTAGCCACTTCCTCATACCAAGCCTGTCTTTCTTGAAAAATAGCTGCAAGTTCTTCCTTGCTATTATTTAGAAAAAGCGGGCGCTGATTGTCCTTATCAGTTGATATGCGTTGGTAGAGGGTTTCAAAATCTGCTTTCAGGTAGATGTTATCAGAATTGGTCTTTAGTAAGTCACGATTTCGCTGAGAAACGACCACTCCTCCACCAGTTGACACAACTTGGTCTCTTTGTAGTAACTCAGCTAATACTTCTGACTCTACCTGTCGAAAGACCTCTTCTCCCATTTCCAAGAAAAATTCCGCAATGGACATACCTAGACGCTTCTCAATCAGGGCATCCATATCAAGGTAATTAGGGTCCAAGCCTCTTGCAATAGTCGATTTGCCAGCCCCCATAAATCCTAGTAATACCTTAGCCATGAATCAAGCTCTCCAAATCATCAAAGAAGCTAGGATAGCTGGTATTGATAGCTTCTGCACGATCAAGCTCAACTTCTCCATCAGCAACCAAGAGGGCCGCGATAGCCGTCATCATGCCGATACGATGGTCTCCAAAAGTATTGACTCTAGCACCGTGAAGGGCTGATTTTCCTTTGATAATCATTCCATCTGCCGTCGGAGTAATATCTGCTCCCATACTATTTAAAGCGTCTGCCACAACCTGAATGCGGTCTGTTTCTTTGACTTTAAGTTCCTCAGCATCCTTAATAACTGTTACACCTTGAGCTTGGGTCGCAAGTAGAGCGATAACTGGCAATTCATCAATCAAGCGTGGAATCAAAGCGCCACCAATCTCTGTTCCTTTCAAGTCAGAAGACTCAACAGTCAGGGTTGCAGATTTAGCGACTGGGTCAATTTCAGTAACTTCTAATTTTCCACCCATGGCGCGAATGACATCAATGATACCAGTACGCGTTTCATTGATGCCCACATTTTTAAGCACCACACGAGAATTTGGAACAATCAAACCAGCAACTAGCCAAAAGGCTGCACTGGAAATATCTCCTGGAACAACCACCTTTTGTCCTGTCAATTTTTGTGGTCCTTGGACTGTGATTTTCTTGCCATCCACACTTAAATGACCACCAAATTGTTGCAACATATCTTCAGTATGATTACGGGTGCATTCTTTTTCGATAATCACTGACTCCCCCTGAGCCTGCAAGGCTGCAAAGATCAAGGCGGACTTGACTTGGGCAGAGGCAATTGGTAACTCATAATGAATAGGTCTTAGGTTTTTCGTCCCTTTTAAGTGAAGGGGAGGCAGGTCTCGCTCAGTTTGCCCTGAAATGCTGACGCACATTTTTTTCAGTGGAATAGTCACACGATCCATAGGGCGTTTGGATAGACTGTCGTCTCCGAACATCTCTACTTCAAAATCTGCACCAGCAAGGACACCTGAAATCAGACGAATTGAGGTGCCAGAATTTCCCATATCAAGGGCATTTTGCGGCGCTTTTAAGCCATCCATGCCTACACCTTGAATGGTAATAACCCCATCTTTGTCCTCAATTTCAACACCAAGGTCACGAAAAACCTGCATGGTCGAAAGAACGTCTTCACCTCGCAGAATATCATAAACCTTGGTCTCACCCTCAGCCAAACTTCCAAAGATAATAGAACGGTGACTGATAGACTTGTCACCTGAAACTCGGATACTGCCGTGTAAGTGGCTAATGTTTGTTTTTAGTTTCATACTGGACCTCATACTTGCAATACTTTTACCTATTTTATCATAAAAAGCCAGAAATTCCTTAAAAATTCCTGACTTTATGATAGTTATTTTCTTATTTTAGCAATTCTGAAACTGGTTCGAAAACAATTTTTTCAATGTCAGAAAGGTAAATTGCCAATTGTTGTTGCTTAATAAAGAATTCTGATAAGAGGCTATTCCCCTGAATCTGCTTGCCAAAGTTTTCCATTTTCGCTTGGAAGGAAGCGTCTGGCATTTGACCTGTCTGCGCTAGTCTTTGAATTTCCTCTTGGAAAGCAACATATTCTGTAAAGATTTTGCTTGCCTCAGCATCTGCTGCAATCGCATCTTTAGCTGTTTTTACAGCCTTGTATTCTGGTAATTCGCGTAGACCGCGACTAAGTTCATTTGCACTATCGTAAATATTTGACATAATTTTCTCCTTATTTGATGACGACTGTATAGTCGGTGTTTTCTGTTATGAGGTGCTCGGCTCGTTCCAAGTCTTGAGCATTTTTAAATGAAATTTGTAGGATTCCGTGAATATCTTCACGGTTTTCCTCATTGATGTGAATATTAACCAAGGAAGTTCCACGTAGTAGTTCCAAAATCCTCAAGATGACGTTTTCTTCATCGGGAACGTCAACATAGAGGTCATAAGAGCTATCCACACCACCACGCTTATGGATTTCCATAGCCTGACGTTGCTCACGCGCTTGATTGAAAAAATTCCAGATTCGCTCTTCATCTCCCTTACTGATAGCTTGTCCAACCTCATCTAAACGTTCCTTGAAATCCTCAATACGGTCTAGAATAGTCTCACGATTGGACAAGAGAATGGAGGTCCACATACCTGGCTCGCTTTCCGCAATTCGGGTCATATCTCGAAAACCACCGGCCGCAAAACGCCTTGCCATCTCATGTTCTTGAGCATAGACCGCGGTCTGTTCCATGAGACTAGAAGCCAGAATATGAGGAAAATGGCTAATCTGAGAAGTGACACGATCATGCTCCTTGGCATCAATCTCGATAAAACGAGCATGAAGACCTGAAAGCAGATCCTTCATTTCCTCAAGCGTGTCCTGACCTGTCAGACTCGAAGGTGTAAAGATATAATAGGCATTTTCAAAGAGATTGACATCCGCAGAAGCAGCCCCTGTCTTGTGACTACCAGCCATGGGATGGGCCCCGACAAAGCGAACAGGTTTGCCAGCCAAATATTGCTCCGCCGCATCCACAATGGCTGACTTGGTCGAACCAGCATCTGAGATAATCACGCCTTCTTTCAAGTCCAAGTTGGCCAATTCCTTAATGAAAGCAATGGTTTGTTTGATTGGCAAACTGAGAATAATGATATCTGCCAAAGGAGCAAAACTAGCAAAATCATCCGTTGCACGGTCAATCATGCCTTCTTTCAAGGCGATATCTCTCGAAGCTTGACTGCGATTATAACCTAAAATTTCATAATCTGGATGATCGCGTTTGATACCAAGTGCCATCGAGGCACCGATCAAACCAAGACCTGCGATATAGACTATTTTTGCCATAGGAACTCCTTAATAGTTCTTTGTATAGTCTCGGTGTTGGGCTACCGCTTCTTTTAGTTCCTCGAGATTATCTGATGAGAATTTTTCAAGGATTTCTTGCGCCAGAACCGTTGCCACAACGGCTTCCATGACCACACCGGCTGCTGGAAGAGCGGTCGGATCACTTCTCTCCACGGTTGCCTTATAAGGTTCGTGGGTTTCGATATCCACACTCATAAGAGGCTTATAAAGAGTAGGAATAGGTTTCATAACTCCACGAACAACGATCGGTTGCCCGTTGGTCATACCACCTTCAAAGCCGCCAAGATTGTTAGTACGGCGAATATAGCCGTCTTCTTTAGACCAGAGAATCTCATCCATAACTTGGCTACCTTTGCGGTAACCAGCTTCAAAGCCAAGACCAAATTCAACCCCTTTAAAGGCATTGATAGAGACAACTGCTTGGGCAAGTCTGGCATCCAATTTTCTGTCCCATTGGACATAGGAACCAAGACCAACTGGAACACCTCCGACAACTGTCTCGACAACCCCACCGATGGTATCTCCATCACGCTTGATTTGGTCAATATAGTCCTTGATTTCCTGTTCCCTTTCTTGGTTAACAATAGAAACTTCGGACTGGGCAACTCGTTCCTTAATCTCAGCGACTGTTAGATTTTCAGGAACATCGATTTCCTTGCCACCGAATACTACAACATGGTTGGCAATCTCCATATTCAGCTCAGTCAAGAGGCGTTTGGCTACTGCGCCAACTGCCACCCGCATAGTTGTTTCACGAGCAGATGAGCGCTCCAAGGAATTACGCAAATCATCAAAACGGTACTTGATGCCCCCAACCAAGTCGGCATGACCTGGACGTGGATGGGTGATTTTCCGTTTGCTTTTAAGGCGGTCTTCAATGTCCTCCGCAGACATGATATCCAGCCATTTCTGATGGTCCTTATTGATGACATCCATGGTAATGGGAGCCCCAGTAGTCTTCCCATGGCGAACACCCGAAGTAAAGATAACTTGGTCACTCTCAATCTTCATACGACCACCACGACCGTAGCCACCTTGACGGCGTTTAAGGTCTCCATTAATATCCTCAGCTGTCAAAGGAAGTCCAGCTGGAATTCCTTCAATGATAGCCGTCAGACGGGGACCGTGTGATTCTCCTGCAGTTAAATATCTCATACACTCTCCTTATTTTACCAAGTAGTCTTTCATCTCTTCCAGAGAAACTGGGTGGATGGTTGCAGAACCAAGCTCTGGCACCAAGACCAATTTCAAGGTATTGCCACGCGCTTTCTTGTCATGAGTCAAAGCTTTATAAAGCTTATCAACATCCCAGTTTTCATAATCAACAGGCAAGCCAAATTTCTGACACATTTCTGTGATGGACTGGGTAATGCCAGCTGGCATAAGGCCTTTTTCCTCAGCAACCTTGGAAATCTGTACCATTCCCATGGCAACAGCCTCGCCATGCATGACTTTTCCATAACCAGCCGTCGCTTCAATGGCATGGCCAATAGTATGGCCAAAATTGAGGTAAAGGCGAACACCATTGTCCAACTCATCCTCAACCACCATCTTGCGCTTAACCTGACAAGAATGTTCAATCAAGGTCTCTGCATGTTCCAGAATGCTCTCTACAGAACCATCCAGCTCCGTCAAGAGAGCCCAAAGTTCTGGATCCTCAATCAAGCCATACTTGATAACTTCACCCATTCCTTCAATCAACTCTCTTTTTCCGAGGGTTTCAAGAACAAGTGGGTCAATCAGAACCCCATCTGGTTGGGCAAAGGTCCCCACCATATTCTTAGCAAATGGAGTATTGACGCCCGTCTTTCCACCGATTGAAGAATCCACCTGGGCAGTCAAACTAGTCGGAATCTGAACAAAGTGAATGCCCCGCATATAGGTAGAGGCTACAAAGCCTGCCAGATCCCCAACGACACCACCTCCGAGAGCCACGATTCCATCACTACGAGTCAGACCTTGCTTGACTAAAAATTCATAGACTTTCTGGACAGTAGTTAAATTCTTTCTTTCTTCGCCTTCTAAAAAGTCAAAAACTGCTACCTGAAAACCAGCATCTTCTATGCTGAGCTTGACCTTCTCTGCATAAAGAGAAGCTACATGGTTATCTGTCACAATGACTACCTTTTGTGGTTGCCAGAGTTCTCGCAACCATTGACCAGCCTGAGCCAGACAACCTTTTTCAATCTGAATATCATAAGGATGATGAGGAATATCGATTCTGATTTTCATAGGAGAATCTCCCTTTCTTTATTGGTATTTTTCTGTTAAGGACTGCCAAATCTCTTCTGTCGGCATTTCCTTTCCTGTCCACAGTTGAAAAGCTTCTGCAGCTTGATAGAGCAACATTCCCAGACCATTGACGGCTGGATTCCCCTGACTTCTGGCCCATTTCAAAAATGGTGTTTCAAAGGGTTGGTAAATGATATCTGCTACTAAAATAGTTTCTGATAGAACAATGCTTTCAGGAACTGGAGATGATTGACCATCCATCCCTACACTTGTCGCATTGACCAGTAAATCCGACCCAGCAATCCTTGCTTGCAGTTCGGGAACATCTTCTAAAGCATACAAGTCCACTTTAAAGCCTGTCTGCTCTTGTAACTTGTCTAGATAAGGTCTTGTTTTTTCAATAGAAACTGAACGAACAAAGACAGAAATCTGACTGACGCCGTCCAAAATAGCCTGTGCCAAAATGGACTTGGCCGCACCACCTGCACCCAGCAAGGTCATCTTTTTACCTGAAATTGTAAAAGAAGGCAAGCTCTTAAAAAATCCCTTGCCATCTGTATTATATCCAATTAAATTGCCATTCTCATTGACAACCGTATTAACCGCACCAATCAAGCGCGCTTCATCGCCCAGCTCATCCAAATAAGAAATCACTTGCTCCTTATAGGGCATAGAAAGGTTAATTCCAAACATCTGGTAGCGACGAATATTAGCCACTGTTTCTGCCAAGTCATCCGCTTCAATCTCCCAAGCCACATAAGCACCGTTGGTAGCTGTCGCCTCAAAGGCACTATTGTGAATAAAGGGGGAAATAGAATGCTTAATAGGATTGGCAACAACGGCAGCTAAACGTGTATAGCCATCAAGCTTCATCCAAAATCTCCCGAATTTTTTTCATGTTAGCTAGGGAAATCTGACCCGGTGCACTTGACTCATCTAGACTAGCAAAAGACCAGCTAGAACCCGTCACATCCGCAGTGATACGAGAGACCTTGCCCACCTTGCCCATAGAAATCGTCACATATTCCTGCTCAGGATTGAGGGTTTTGAAGCCCCGTGTATAGTTCATCAAGTCTAGCACATCCTGCTCCGTGTGAGCCATCACCGCAACCTTGACAAGTTTTGGATTTAGGCTCGTCAACTCTGACAAGATTTCCATCATGTTTTCAGGTGTTTCTTGGAAATTGTGGTAACTCAAAACGAGATTTGGGAAGTCCAGCATTTCCTCAAAAACATCCTTGTAGCTATAGTACTCAAAATCAATATAGTCTGGTTGATAGAGTTGCGCCACTTCCTTGATTAGATGGATATATTCTTCTGGAGAAAGGTCGATTTCTCCCCCTTCAGAGCGAGTTCGCAACGTGAAAACTAACTCACGGCCTGCGAATTTTTCAAAAATAGCTGGAGCCACCTGCAAAATCGCTTCCTTAGGCAGATAGTCGGCACGCCATTCAATGATGTCGGCATCTAGGTACCTCGTGGCGTCCAGAGCCTGGACCTCCTCTAAACTTCTTGGCATTACTGAAACAATTAATTTCATTTACTAACCTTCATACTAATCACCTTGAGGTAATTACTACTTTCATCTTTTTTATTATAGGCAAAATCTGCTGGAAGACCGTATTTATTTAAAATCTGGTAACTTCTTCCTGCAAAGCCTTTATCAATTTGTTCTGTAAATTTCTGGCGGGATACATTGGCAGCATTGGTGCTGGCAATAATAATCCCTCCCGGATTTAAAATCTCAAGACTTTTGGATATCAACTTATGATAATCCTTAGCCACAGAGAACGTTTGTTTTTTGTTCCGAGCAAAGCTAGGCGGATCTAGGACAATCACATCATAGGTCAAGCCTTTTCGCTTGGCATACTTGAAATACTCAAAAACATCCATAACTATAAAACGATGGTCGTCTGTGCTGATTCCATTAGCCTGAAAATGCGCTTGAGACAATTCTCGTGAACGTTTAGCTAGGTCAACAGAAGTTGTCTGGCTAGCTCCTCCCATGGCCGCAGCTACTGAAAAGGCTGCTGTGTAGGAAAACATATTGAGCAAGGATTTACCCATAGCCAATCCATCCACTAAACTACCGCGAACTTCATGCTGGTCTAGGAAAATCCCTGTCATCAAGCCATCGTTCATAAAGACTTGATACAGAACACCATTTTCCAAAACAGTGAAAAAGTCAGGTGCTTCTTGACCATAAACATGGGCAGATTCATAGTCCAAACCCTTAAAACGGATCTTTTCATATGCTCCTAACACCTCAGGAAAAACTTGTCTAAAGGCTTCTGAGATAGTCTGACGAATCTGATAAACATAAGAGTTATACCAAGAAAAGACAGCATAGTCGCCATAAAGGTCCACTATCAGACCACCAAAGCCATCTCCCTCTTGGTTGAAGAGACGAAAGGCAGTTGTCAATTCGTCTTGATAGTAGGCACTTCTCTTTTCTTTAGCTTGTCTAAACAGTGCTTCAAAGAAAGCTTGATTGAAGGTCACCTTATCTGTGCTCACAAACCAGCCCAAGCCCTTGTTTTGCTGAGAAAGGTAGGCAGTACCAAGAAAGTTTCCATCTTGACTATGAACTTCTACTTCCTGATCCTTGAGATGAACATCTGCAAGGTCGCTAGCTTCTAGTAAAACAAGCCCCTTGGAAAGCTTTTTTTCAACCCGTTTGTTGACTCTTATTCTATTCATAGTCACTATTATAGCAAATTTTGTGACAATTCTCAAAAAAGAAACTACCCTTGCTTTTTTACTCTAGTTTTAAAAAATGGTATACTAATACTAATAAAAACTTAGGAAGTAATTGTGTGAGAATCAATTTTAACAAAATCCAAAAAGCCATGGGTACAAGACTGGGTTTTGTCCTAACCCTTTTAATCCTCTATTGGCTCAAAACCTTACTAGCCTATACCGTTGACTTTAATTTAGATATTCAATTGGGCAAGCTGCAAGGGAATTACCTTGCCTTTATCGCTTTTTTCAATCCCCTTCCCTTGGGACTCCTCCTGCTGGCTCTAGCCCTCTATGCTCGGTCAACCAAGATCTTTTATGGCCTTAGTATAGCTATTTATAGCCTTTTGTTCATTTGGCTTTATTCCAATATCTTTTACTATCGAGAATTTAGTGACTTTATCACGGCCAATACCATGAAAGTGGTCAGCAAGGTGTCTGTTGGTACTGCCGAACTAGAGTTACTGCGCTTTTGGGATTTCATCTATTTTATGGATTTCCCATTGCTGGCTTATCTTCTCTATAAGAAGCTCATCCAGCTGGATAGGAGACCTTTCAAATTCCGCTCCAGTGTTGCTATCACTGCTCTCTCAGCCCTGCTCTTTTCTGCTAATCTTTTCTTGGCTGAAATCGAACGTCCCGATCTCCTATCGCGAGGATTTTCTAATTATTATATTGTTCGTGCCCTTAGTTTGCCAGCCTTTTTAGGTTATAGTGCCAACCAATCCTATAGCGCCAACAAAGAACGTGCTAAGGCCTCTGAGACCGACCTGCAACCTATTACAGATTATGTCCAAGAACATTCGACTAAGCCTAATCCAGACTATTTTGGATTAGCCAAAGGGAAAAATGTGATTTATCTCCACTTGGAAAGTTTCCAGCAGTTCCTACTGGACTATAAACTCAACATAGATGGAACTGATCATGAAGTCACTCCCTTCCTTAATTCCCTCTACCATTCGCAATCAACCCTAGCCTTTTCGAATATCTTTAACCAAGTCAAGGCTGGTAAGACCTCAGATGCGGAAACCATGCTGGAGACTGGTTTGTTTGGACTTGACCAAGGTTCCTTCATGGTCAACTATGGAGGTACCAATACCCAGCAGGCTGCGCCTTTTATCCTATCAAAAAATGGCTACCAATCAAGTGCAGTCTTTCATGGTAATATTGGGACCTTCTGGAACCGAAATACAACCTACAAACAATGGGGCTACCAATACTTCTTTGATGCTTCCTATTTTACCAAGCAAGACAGTAGCAATTCTTTCCAATATGGTTTAAATGATAAAATCATGATGAAAGATTCTATCCAATATCTAGAGCACTTGCAGCAGCCTTTTTATGCTAAGTATATCACGGTGTCCAATCACTATCCCTATGCTAGCAATCTGACAGGCGATGAGCTTGGTTTCCCACTGGCTAAAACCAAAGATGAAACAATCAATGGCTACTTCCAAACGGCTAACTATCTGGATAGTGCTATCAAGGCCTTCTTTGACTATCTCAAAGAAAGTGGCCTCTATGAAAAATCCATCATCGTCATCTACGGAGACCATTATGGAATTTCTAACTCCCGCAATCCTGACCTGGCTCCCTTGATTGGCAAGACTTCTGAGAACTGGTCGAATTACGACAATGCCATGTTGCAACGAGTGCCTTTTATGGTGGTCATGCCTGGCTATGAAAAAGGACAAATCATCAATACCTACGGTGGACAAATCGATATCTTACCGACTCTCGAACACCTCCTTGGTATTGAGTCCAATTCCTTCCTTCAAGTTGGACAAGATCTTCTGTCTCCAGATCATCAAGAAATCGTTGCCTTTCGGACTGCCAATTCCTTCGTTACACCAAAATACACCAGTTATGACGGACGAACCTACTATACTGAGAGCGGTCTTGAAATCAGCAATCTTGATGAACAAGCTCAGACTGAACTAGACATTGTTCGGCAGGCAGCCAGCCAACAGCTGAAAATCAGCGACCAGATTCAAACTGGCGATTTGATACGTTTCTACCAAGCAGATCATCTTGGAAAAGTTGATACAGAAAGTATTTCTTACCTCAATTCTTTACCAATTCTGCAAAAGATTGAACAGGAAAAAGGTAGTCAATCAACCAGTCTCTTTAGCCAACGACAAGGTAAGACCAGTACTGACCTTTTCAAGGCACCAAGTTACCAAGAGCTCCATCCAGAGTCTGCAGAAACTGAATCAAAATCACAATAAAAGATGCTCTTCCGTTTTGGAGGAGCATTTCTTTTTAAAAATTTATCAAGCAAACGACCAACTAGCTCATCTTTTTTCTATTTCTGCCAATATGCGTGACAGGTAGTAATGATAGACAAAAATAGTAAGACCAAGTAAGAGGATAAGAGCTCCTACTCCCAAGCTGATGGCAAGGACAGAGGCGAGAGACTGAACCAAGAACAAACTTGCTATGACTAAAATCATTAAGATAACACTATAAATTAAGAGTAAAACTATTGCTACTATACGATTTGAACGGTTCACCAGGTCCGTAATGTTACTCCAATTGGTTGACAAATTTTTCACGTCCTTAAGGTAATGGTGGCAAGAAAGGATGACACTGGCAAGGAACCATGCCACAAGAAGGTAAATCATCGAAAGGATGGGCAAACCTAAATATAGAGAAAGACCAAGTAAAGTCAGAATTGGTAAAAAGGACTGGACAGCAAAGATAATCCAAAATTTCACTTTCACATAACGAGCAAAGTCAAAGGGTAAACTCTTTAGAAAATCAACATTTTCCCTCTCTAAAGACAAGGCAATTGAAGGCAGGCTGGTGATATTGTTATTGACAACTGCTATAAACAATCCTATAAAAAACAAGGGTAACCAGTATGGAGGATGAATGTCTGGAACTATCTGAGAATCTCGAATTTTGGAAATCAGACCGATCATCATGAGATAAGGAAGAAAAGCACTTGTAAAAAGCACTGTAATCACGCCAGTTCCCTGTCCCAAGAGGGTGAGGTGGTAGCGTAAAACCATACGGAAAAAGCCCTTTTTAGTAGTTGAAATTCTCTCCTTACTGTGACGTTCTTTCTTGACCTTCTCCTCACTGTTAAGCAGAATCACGTCATAAAAACGAGGAAAAACCTTCTTTTTGCTCAAGTAAAGCAGGAAGAGTGTTAGTCCTATCCAAGCGAGCAGACCCAGGATGGCTTCTTTCGAAAAAGGCTCCACTGCTATTTTGTAAAAGAGATGAATAGGATAAAGAAGAGGTGGAATGTCTCTAACTCTGTCAACTATAACTCCAGAAGTCGACTGTAGAAAGAAGACAAATATTAAAGGTATGAGAACCCCTATCCCAATCATCACATTCGAAAAAATAGACTGATACTTTCTGAAGACCCTAGTCTGAGCCAAGAAATGTACTGCCACTACCATCACTAAAGTAACAGAGACAAATAATAAGGTCAAGGACAGTAGCATCAAAGGCAAGCCTAGCCAAAGAGAAGGTGCTAGCCTAATATAGAGGACTAGAAAATAAGCTAGGATTGGTATAATTCCAGCTAGAGCTGGCAAGAGGACAGACAGACCTTTGGCAATTATAATCTCTGATTCTTTAAAGGCATAGGGCCTATAGGAGACCAGGTCCTTACTCTCATAAAAGACATTGTAAAAAGCTGTGAAAGAAGTTGAAAAGGCAAGCACCAGTAAAATAGCAACCATGCTACTAAAAAAACTTGGCATTTCCTCAAAAGGAAAACGAAAGGCTATATTTATAAACATGAAAAGCATCAAGAGACTAGAAAAAATGTAAGAACTTAGGACTCTAGCGGAAACATTTACTTTTTTCCCAGGATTCTTAGCCTGCTTCTTTCGTAGGTTAGCCAGATTAGCTTCTTGAAATGAATAGAGGATATTGATATCAACTAATTTTTTAATGACCTTGAGACGCATCTGAAACCTCCTCTTTTCTACCAGCAAGGCTAAGGTAGATACTTTCCAAAGACTGGTCTGGGTGGTCTTTTCTCAAGTCCTCTACGCTACCACAATAAATCAAATGCCCCTTTTTCAAAATGGCAATCCGATCACAGACTTGCTCTGCCACCTCTAGGACATGGGTTGAAAACAAAACTGTCTTGCCTTTTTGCGCATGCTCCTTCATCATTTGCTTCAAATCAAAGGCAGCCTGGGGATCCAAACCAGTCAAGGGTTCGTCCAAAACCCAAATATCAGGATCAGACAAGAGTGCTCCGATAACAAAGACTTTCTGACGCATTCCGTGAGAAAGGGTTTCAATAACCTGATAGCGGTTTTCAGCAAAATCAAAAACGTTCAATAGCCTAGCTAGACTAGCCTCCAAGTCAGAGCTAGTTAGCTCATAGGATGAGGCAATCAATTCCCAAAATTCATTGGCCGTTAAGCGTAAAAATAAGTCAGGCGAGTCTGCTACGTAGCCAATCTTTCGTTTAATAGCCAAGCGATTTTCAGATAACTCCTGACCGTCTACCAAAATACGACCACTGCTGGGTGAAATAATACTGACTAAGGATTTTATGGTGGTCGATTTTCCAGCTCCATTATGGCCAATCAAGCCCATAATCTCTCCATTTTCAATCTGCAAATTGAGATTGCTCAAGGCCTCTTTATCACCATACAACTTACTAACATTTTGAAATTCAATCATGAGAAATCTCCTCTCTTTATCTATGTAATTCACTATCATTATAGCGCTTTCATTTTAAAAATCAACATTTTATATAAAATAGTCAAAAACTTATTATTCAGTTTTACGCAAATGTTTGAGCTAACCGATACTTTATGATAGAATAAAGAACAAGATTGACAAGTAAGAGGAAACATCATGCAAAATCAAACACTCATGCAATACTTTGAATGGTATCTGCCCCACGACGGTCAGCACTGGACGCGTCTGGCTGAAGATGCTCCACACCTAGCTGATCTCGGTATCAGCCATGTCTGGATGCCACCAGCTTTCAAGGCTACCAATGAAAAAGATGTCGGCTATGGTGTCTATGACCTATTTGACCTTGGGGAGTTCAACCAAAAAGGGACTGTCCGCACCAAGTATGGTTTTAAAGAAGACTATCTTCAAGCCATTCAAGCTCTAAAAGCACAGGGAATTCAACCTATGGCCGATGTGGTGCTCAACCACAAGGCTGCAGCCGATCACATGGAAGCCTTTCAGGTTATCGAAGTAGACCCTGTAGACCGTACGGTTGAACTTGGAGAACCCTTCACCATCAATGGCTGGACTAGCTTTACCTTCGATGGTCGCCAAGATACCTACAATGACTTCCACTGGCACTGGTACCACTTCACAGGTACAGACTATGATGCCAAACGCCGTAAGTCTGGGATTTATCTGATCCAAGGTGACAATAAAGGCTGGGCAAATGAGGAATTGGTCGATAACGAAAACGGAAACTATGACTACCTCATGTATGCCGACCTAGACTTTAAACATCCTGAAGTCATTCAAAATATCTATGACTGGGCTGAATGGTTCATGGAGACAACTGGTGTAGCTGGTTTCCGCTTGGATGCCGTTAAGCACATTGACTCTTTCTTCATGCGCAATTTCATCCGAGATATGAAGGAAAGATACGGTGACGATTTCTATGTTTTTGGTGAATTCTGGAATCCTGACAAGGAAGCCAATCTGGACTATCTTGAAAAAACGGAAGAACGCTTTGACCTTGTCGATGTTCGTCTACACCAGAATCTCTTTGAAGCCAGTCAAGCTGGCGCAAACTATGACCTTCGTGGTATTTTCACAGATAGCTTGGTTGAACTCAAGCCTGATAAGGCTGTGACCTTTGTCGACAACCATGATACCCAACGAGGACAAGCCCTTGAATCGACTGTTGAAGAATGGTTCAAACCAGCAGCCTATGCCCTCATTCTGTTACGCCAAAATGGCCTTCCATGTGTCTTTTACGGCGACTACTATGGGATTTCAGGGCAGTATGCTCAACAAGATTTCAAAGAAGTCCTTGACCGCCTCCTAGCCATCCGAAAAGACTTGGCCTATGGAGAACAAAATGACTACTTTGATGATCCTAACTGTATCGGTTGGGTACGTTCAGGTGCTGAAAATCAATCCCCAATCGCAGTTCTCATCTCAAATGACCAAGAAAACAGCAAATCAATGTTTATCGGCCAAGAATGGGCTAACCAAACCTTTGTAGATCTACTTGAAAACCACCAAGCTCAAGTTATCATCGATGAGGAAGGTTATGGACAATTCCCTGTCTCAGCTGCTTCGGTAAGTGTCTGGGCAGCCAATACTATCTAATAGCTTATAATCATCAAGCCAGATCCAAGCGGATTTGGTTTTTTTGTATTCACAAAAAGACCTACCCAAGTGGATAGATCTTTATTATCTTACAATTTACCTGCTACTGCATCCAACAATTCTTGGATCTTAGCTTGGTTGCTTCCTCCTGCCATGGCCATGTCTGGTTTACCACCACCACGTCCATCGACGATTGGTGCTAATTCTTTGACAAGGTTTCCTGCATGAAGGTCTTTTGTCTTGCTTGCTACAAGGACATTAACTTTGTCCCCAATTGCTGCAACAAGGACAAGAAGATCAGAGTAGTCTTTTTGTTTCCAGTTATCCGCAAAAGTACGAAGGGCACCAGCGTCAGATACAGATACTTGGCTAGCAATGTAACGGTGACCGTTGACTTCCTTCACATCCTTGAAGATGTCGCCTGCGGCTGCAGCTGCGGCTTTTTCTTTCAACTCAGCATTTTCCTTTTGAAGTTGACGAAGTTGTTCTTGGAGTCCTTCTACCTTGTGAGGCACTTCCTTGACTTGAGGTGCTTTCAAGGTTGCTGCGACAGCTTTAAGAGCGTCTTCTTGTTCACGGTAGGCTTCAAAGGCTTCCTTACCAGTCACTGCCAAGATACGGCGAGTTCCTGATCCGATCCCTTCTTCTTTGACAATCTTGAAGAGACCAATCTCAGAAGTGTTGCCAACGTGGGTACCACCACAAAGCTCGATAGAGTAGTCACCGATAGTGACAACACGGACTTCCTTGCCGTATTTCTCACCAAAGAGGGCCATAGCACCCATTTCTTTGGCAGTGTCAATATCCGTTTCAACAGTTTCTACAGCAATGGCTTCACAGATTTTTTCGTTGACTTGCTGTTCAATCGCACGCAATTCTTCAGCAGTTACTGCTTGGAAGTGAGTAAAGTCAAAGCGAAGGAATTCAACTTCGTTAAGAGAACCTGCTTGTGTTGCATGATTCCCAAGGATATTATGAAGGGCAGCGTGAAGCAAGTGAGTCGCAGTGTGGTTTTTCATAACACGGTGACGACGATTTGTATCAATTGCCAAGGTATATTCTTGGTTCAAGGCAAGCGGTGCAAGAACTTCAACTGTATGAAGGGCTTGTCCGTTTGGTGCTTTTTGAACATTTGTCACAGTAGCCACAACCTTACCTGACGCATCCAAGATTTGTCCGTGGTCAGCGACCTGTCCACCCATTTCAGCGTAGAATGGCGTTTCCGCAAAGATAAGAGAGGCAGTTCCTTCTGACACAGCTTCTACTTCTGCATTGTCAGCCACGATAGCTACCAATTTAGAAGACAATTGGCTAGCATTGTAGTTAAAGACACTTTCTACAGTGATGTTTTGAAGGGTTTCATTTTGCATCCCCATTGAGCCACCCTTGACAGCTGAGGCACGCGCACGCTCTTGCTGTTCTTTCATGGCTGCTTCAAATCCTTCACGGTCTACAGTCATCCCAGCTTCTTCAGCGATTTCTTCAGTCAATTCAACTGGGAATCCATAAGTGTCATAAAGTTTGAATACATCTTGACCAGCAATGACAGATTGACCTTTTTCTTTCAAGTCTGCTACGATGCCTTGGGCAAAGTGTTGACCTGAGTGAAGGGTACGGGCAAATGACTCTTCCTCGCTCTTAACGATTTTCTCAATAAAGTCACGTTTTTCAAGCACTTCTGGGTAGTAGCTTTCCATAATTTTTCCAACAGTTGGAACGAGTTTGTAAAGGAAAGGCTCATTGATACCCAATTTTTGACCATGCATAGAGGCACGGCGGAGAAGACGACGGAGGACATAACCACGACCTTCATTTCCAGGAAGGGCACCATCACCGATAGCAAATGAAAGAGAACGGATATGGTCTGCAATAACCTTAAAGCTCATGTTGTCGCCATCTTGGTCATAAACCTTACCAGACAATTTCTCCACTTCACGAATGATCGGCATGAAGAGGTCTGTTTCAAAGTTGGTCTTAGCCCCTTGGATAACTGCCACCAAACGCTCCAAGCCAGCGCCCGTATCAATGTTCTTATGTGGCAATTCCTTGTACTCGCTACGAGGAACGGAAGGGTCTGCGTTAAATTGTGACAAAACGATGTTCCAGATTTCGATATAACGGTCGTTTTCGATATCTTCTGCAAGAAGGCGAAGACCGATATTTTCTGGGTCAAAAGCTTCTCCACGGTCAAAGAAAATCTCTGTGTCCGGTCCAGAAGGTCCCGCACCGATTTCCCAAAAGTTGTCCTCGATTGGAATCAAGTGACTTGGGTCCACTCCCACTTTAATCCAGCGGTTGTAAGAATCTTTATCATCTGGATAGTAAGTCATGTAAAGTTTTTCAGCTGGGAAGTCAAACCATTCTGGGCTGGTCAAAAGCTCATAAGCCCAAGTGATAGCTTCGTCACGGAAGTAATCTCCGATAGAGAAGTTCCCCAACATTTCAAACATAGTATGGTGACGTGCTGTCTTCCCTACGTTTTCGATGTCGTTGGTACGGATAGCCTTTTGCGCATTGGTAATACGTGGATTTTCTGGGATAATAGTCCCGTCAAAATATTTCTTAAGAGTTGCTACCCCAGAGTTGATCCACAAAAGAGTTGGGTCATTTACAGGAACCAAGCTCACTGATGGTTCTACTGAGTGACCTTTGGTCGCCCAGAAATCAAGCCACATTTGGCGTACTTGTGCACTAGATAGTTGTTTCATATTGTCTCCTTATTTACTTGTTTAATGTGATTGGCTTTCCAGCATTTCCACATAGTCAATCGCGACACAGAGGGAAATGACTAGATCTGCATAAGCGTCCTCAAGAACCGTTACGCTATAGGTAGAGGTCAGATGGAAGAGTTCCTTCTTAATTTCAGCAATCAGTTGATCACGATCATCCAGCAATTTGAAATTCCAATCCCAGATATTGCCCTCGATACGAAGACCTAGATTATCAAACTAATACTTATCTCGCCAGAAGGTCAACTTCTTACGAATGACAAAACTCGAGCCATCTCGAAGCTGAATCTCAAAACGAGGAAGCAAGGTCAAGATTTCTTTACTGATCTGACTGACCTGTTCACCATTAGCATCATAGATGGTAAAAGTTTTAGGAATCTTAAAAAATGATCCCTCTACCTGATAGGCGATTTCTCCCCTGTCATCCTTGATAGCGAAGCGTTCGCCTCCAAGACGAAACTTTTGTTTGACAAGAAATGTTTTCATCAACACCTCCAAAAACCAAAAGACAAGCTCATATCACGAAGGGCGAAAAACCGCGGTACCACCTTCATTCAATGAACTTGTCATTCTCTTATTCTTATGCAATTGTATGATTGAGTAGCATGACTTTCTAGCTTAGATGGCTCGCAGCACCGCCATTTCTCTGGACTAAGATAACTGAAAATCAATTCTCAACTTTCTTATTATAACGTTTTTTTAAGCTTGCGTCAACTGGAAATCATCTCCATTGAATCAGACCAATTCCCTACATCTCAGATTACTTTTTCAGAATATACTTTTTCTTACTGCCATTTTTCTTTTTATCCCAAGTTTTCGAATTGCTAAAGATAGCTACGCAAATATTTGCAAATATAAAGTTTCCTATCACCAAATGTATGGAATCAGTTGTTAGGTATTGTCGATCCAAACCATCCTTTAGAGAGAATAGTATAACAGTTTGCTGAACAGTCAAAAAGGCTGGCCAAGAAAATTTTTTGAAAAAAGTAGATATTTTCATTATTTGTTACCGCTTTCTGTAAGGTTAAACTTAGTATACTACTGGGAAAGAAAATAAGCAACTATCATAGAAAAAGATACCGTTACGAAAATTGCCTTTTATTTTTTAAAAAACGAACCAGCTTGACTGATTCGTTTCGTGACTGCTAACTGCTACTTCCGATACATTTTAAACTGTAGGAAGAGGTCGCTATATTTTCCTGTCCATTTATGATCAAATTTCTCATAAACTTCTAGGTGTTTCATGGTTTCAGCATCAGGATAGAAAGCCTTGTCTTCTTTCTTCTCCTCTGGGAGCAGTTCCTTAGCTGGCAGGTTTGGTGTTGAATAGCCGACATACTCTGCATTTTTGAGAGCATTTTCGGGTTTCAACATAAAGTTGATAAAGGCATAGGCTGCGTCTTGGTTTTTGACGGTTTTGGGAATGACCATATTGTCAAACCAAAGGTTGCTGGCTTCTGTCGGTACCACATAGCGTAGGTTTTCATTTTTTTCTAGCATTTGGCTGGCTTCACCAGAGAAGGTCACGCCGATAGCAGCGTTATTCTGAATCATGTAGCCCTTCATCTCGTCAGCAACGATTGCCTTGATATTTGGAGTCAGTTTATAGAGCTTATCTACTGTCTCTTCCAACTGCTGGCTATCCTTGGAGTTAAGGCTGTAGCCAAGGGAATTGAGTCCCAGTCCCAGCACCTCACGCGCCCCATCAAAGAGCATGATAGAATTCTTATACTCTGGCTTCCAGAGGTCATCCCAATGCTCAGGCGCCTCATCTACCATGGTTTCATTGTAGACAATTCCCAAGGTTCCCCAGAAATAAGGAATGGAGAATTTATTGCCTGGGTCAAAGGACTGGTTGAGGAACTCTGGTCCGATATTTTCAAGACCTTCAAGTTTTGAATAATCAAGCGGAACCAAGAGATCTTCGTCCTTCATCTTGTTGATCATGTATTCACTTGGGATGGCAATATCGTAGGTTGTTCCACCCTGCTTGATTTTGGTATACATGGCTTCGTTGGAGTCAAAGGTCTCATACTGGACTTGGATGCCTGTTTCTTCTGTGAATTGCTCCAAGAGTTCTGGATCGATATAGTCCCCCCAGTTGTAAATGACCAGTTTTTGACTATCTCGACTATTGATTTTACTATCTAGATGAGTCGCAATTCCCCACAAGATCAGGATGATGGCTGCAATTCCTGCTAAAAATAAATAGAGTTTTTTCATGCTTGCTCCTCCTTCTCACGTGAGATAAAGTAATAACCAACAACCAGGATAATACTAAAGAGAAAGACAAGGGCAGACAGGGCATTGATTTCTAGCGAAATCCCCTTCCGAGCACGAGAGTAAATCTCGACCGAGAGGGTTGAAAAGCCATTTCCCGTTACAAAGAAGGTCACGGCAAAGTCATCCAGTGAATAGGTGAAGGCCATGAAATAACCTGCAATGATAGACGGAGTCAGGTAAGGAAGCATGATTTCCTTGAACATCTGAAATTGACTGGCACCAAGGTCATAGGCCGCATGAATCATATCGCCATTCATTTCCTTGAGTCGAGGCAAGACCATCAAGACCACGATAGGAATGGAGAAGGCCACGTGACTAGATAGAACGGTCAAAAAGCCAAGTGAAAACTTGAGTTGGGTAAAAAGAATCAAGAAGCTGGCACCAATCATAACATCAGGCGCAACCATAAGGATATTATTGAGTGATAGAAAGGCTTCTTGGTATTTCTTACGAGACTGATAGATATAGATAGCTCCAAAAGTCCCGATAATGGTCGCTATCAAGGCTGATAGAAAGGCCAAGAAAAAGGTCTGGGTCACAATCAACATAAGGCGACCATCGACAAACATGGTTTTAAAATGGCTCAAGCTAAAGCCTGTAAAGCTATTCATGTCATTGCCTGCATTAAAGGCATAACCAATCAGGTAAAAAATCGGCAGGTAGAGGACAAGAAAGACCAGTCCTAGATAAAGGTTGGCAAATTTTTTCATCGTTCTCTCCTTTCCTTGGTCACCCACATGGTGATGAACATAGTCAAGATGAGAATTACACCGATGGTTGAACCCATACCGTAGTTGTCATTGGTTAGGAAATTCTGTTCAATAGCCGTTCCCAGCGTAATAACACGGTTCCCACCAATCAAACGGGTCAGCATGAAGAGGCTCAAGCTGGGGATAAAGACAGACTGAACTCCACTTCGCACACCATTCATCGATAAAGGGAAGATGACATGGCGGAAGGTTTCCCACTTGGTCGCACCGAGATCGTAGCTGGCATTGATGAGGTTGTTATCCATATCATCCAAGACATTGAAAATCGGCAAAATCATAAAGGGAAGCTCGATGTAGCTTGCGACAAAGATAAAGGAGAAATCGGTAAAGAGCAACTGCTGCGAACCAATTCCGATAAATTCCAAAAATTGGTTAATAGAGCCATTTTGACCAAAAATCCCGATAAAGGCATAGGCCTTGAGGAGCAGGTTAATCCATGTCGGCAGAATGATTAACATGAGCCAGAGTTGACGGTGCTTGAGACGGGTCAAAAAGAGGGCTGTTGGATAGCTGATAAGGAGGGTCACAAAGGTCACAATTCCTGCATAAAGCACGGAGTTAAAGCTCATTTTGAGGTAGGTCAAGTTTTGTGAAGCAAAGTAAGATTTATAATTTTCTATACTGAACTGGCCTTCGATGTTGAAAAAGGATTGTCCGAAAATCAAGACCAAGGGTGCCAGGACAAAGAGGGCAATCCAAAGCATGTAGGGCACTACAAAGAGTTTAGAGCTTGTTTTCTTCATCTCTTTCCTCCTCGATTGCATTGATCAGACCTGCTTCTTGCTCTTCAATTTCTACGTATTCTTCGATACGAGCATCGAACTCTTCTTCAGTTTCGTTGAGACGCATGATATGGATGTCTTCTGGTTCAAAGTCCAGACCGATTTCCTCACCCACGATGGCCTTACGGGTTGAGTGGATCATCCATTCATTCCCAAGTTCGTCATAGGCGATAATTTCATAGTGCACCCCACGGAAAAGCTGGGTATCGACCTTAACTTGGAGCTTGCCTTCTTCAGGAAGGGTAATACGCAAGTCCTCTGGACGAATCACGACCTCGACAGGTTCATTCGGCTTCATCCCACCATCGACCGCTTCAAAGCGTTTGCCGTTAAACTCAACCAAGTAGTCCTCAATCATGGTTCCTGGCAAGATATTTGACTCACCGATAAAGGTGGCAACAAAGTGGTTAATTGGCTCATCGTAGATGTCCACTGGCGTTCCAGACTGGACAATCTCGCCATCATTCATGACAAAAATCCAGTCACTCATAGCCAAAGCTTCTTCCTGATCGTGAGTAACAAAAACAAAGGTGATTCCCAATCGTTGTTGCAGTTCACGCAGCTCATACTGCATATCTGTTCTTAATTTCAAGTCCAACGCTGACAAAGGCTCGTCCAACAAAACCACACGGGGTTGGTTGATGATGGCACGTGCAATAGCCACACGCTGACGTTGTCCTCCAGAGAGTTTACGGATGGAACGTTTTTCGTAACCTTCTAACTGAACCATCTTGAGAACTTCCGCTACGCGTTTCTCGATTTCTTTCTTGTCAATTTTACGCAAGCGGAGTGGAAAGGCAACATTTTCAAACACATTCATATGTGGAAACAAGGCATAGGATTGGAAGACCGTATGGACGTCTCGCTTGTTGGTTGGGATGTCGTTGATACGAACACCGTCCAGCAAAATATCTCCAGTCGTAGCATCCAGTAAACCTGCAATGATGTTAAGGATAGTTGATTTCCCTGAACCAGACGCGCCTAGAAGAGTATAGAACTTCCCTTCTTCCAACTCAAAGTTGATATCTTTGAGAACCTTGGTGTTGCTGTCTTCAAAAACTTTTGAGACGTTTTTGAATTCAATAATTGGTTTTTTCAATTGTCATTTATTCCTTCTTTTTCATAGATTAACAGATCAAGGCTCTGTCAGGCCGCTACTACCTCGTGTAGGAGATTGAACTGCCTACATTCTTCTGCACTGACGATAGGCTTTCACCCCCTTTCCATGACATAGTAGCAGCTTTTCAACTACAGCTTCCTACTTGCTTTCACCCAAGATACGGACTTCTCTCTCAAGAGTGACGCCAGAGTGTTCCTTGACTTTTTCGATAACAGACTCAATCAAGTCCTCGTAGTCTTTAGCCGTTCCGTCAGCAACATTGATCATAAATCCTGCGTGTTTTTCTGACACTTCTACGCCACCGACACGATAGCCTTTCAAGCCAGCTTCTGAAATTAATTGACCTGCAAAATGACCTACTGGACGCTTAAAGACCGAACCACAAGATGGATATTCTAAAGGTTGCTTGAGTTCACGTAGATGCGTCAAACGATCCATTTCTTGCTTGATAACCTGATGGCTTCCTGGAGCAAGGGCAAATTTAGCTGACAAGACAACTGCACCAGACTCTTGAATGGCTGAATGGCGGTACCCAAAAGCCAAATCTTTGGCAGACAGGGTCTCGATTTCTCCATCCTTGGTCAAAACCTTACAAGACTGCAAGATGTGGGCAATCTCGCCACCATAGGCACCCGCATTCATAAAGACAGCACCACCGACGCTCCCTGGAATGCCACAAGCAAACTCAAAGCCAGTCAAACTATGACGAAGGGCAATGCGAGTTGTTTCAATCAAGTTGGCACCAGCTTCTGCTTCAATAGTATAGCCATCAACAGAAACATTATTGAGCTTGTCACACAAGATGACAAATCCACGAATTCCACCATCACGAACGATGATATTGCTGGCATTTCCAAGAACCATCCAAGGGATGTCTTCTTGATTGGCAAATTTAACAACGCGCGCCAACTCAAAACGATTTCGTGGAAAGACCAAATAATCGGCCTCTCCACCTACTTTTGTATAACTATAGCTATGCAAGGGTTCTTTGAAACGGATATCAATCCCTTCTAAGATTTCAAGCATGTTTTCTTTTACTGACATGACACTCTTCCTTTTACAAAATTCATTCCATTATACCATTTTTAAGACCATTTGACGACCCTAAAAAAATCTTGGGCTTATTTTAAACAAAAAAAGAGGTTTCCCCCTTTTTCTTATGATTTTTTGCAAAAGATAGCCTTGGTTCCATAGGCAACTAGGATCAGTTCAACTAGTAGAATGACTTCAACTAAGACTGGACTTGTAAGCCAGCCAACTTGGGCTAGAGATGGTGCCAGGTCAAAGAAGGCATGTAGGCCATAGGCTGCTAGGAGATAAGTCCATTTCTTCTGGCGAACAGCTTGGTAAACCCAAACAGTCAAAAGCAATTGGAAACCTAGAGCCAAAATTCGCTCAAAACCAAGCAAATAAATCTGCCAGACAGAAAGTGACTGAATGGTTTTTAACATATTTTCAGACAGCAATTGCATGACCTGTGGATTCTGAGTTTGAACTGCTGAGAGAACGATGTAGAGATTAATCAAACTAGTAAGACCTAGGAAAATCAACTCCAAGCCACCATGCCCCAATCCATAAGCCAAGGCATCTGCCTTTTCCAAACTTCTCTTTTTCTCCAACCATTTGAAGAAAATAAGACGAGCAGTTTCCTCAAAAAATGCTGCCATGGCTAGGCCATAGATGATATAGACAAGCGGATGGTCTCGCAAGAGGGCAATACTACCGTCTTTTTGAGGATGTAAAACCAAGATATGCACCAGTTTTTCTAAAATCTGTGAAGAGACAAAGAAGGCAACAGCCCCCAAGCCCAAGACAGCTAGATTAATCTGGTGTTTCTTTTTGGCATACCAAATGCTTCCTATCAAGAAAGCCAGCAACAGCAACATGGTAATAATGATATGAATGGTCATTTTCTTCTCCTATTCCGCCTTTTCAATATCTTTTTTCATCTCGTCAACATTGAACTTAGCAAACAAGTATTGACGATCTTGGACTGGAAAACGTTGGTCCAACTGGTCAACCGCTCCCACCTCGATAATCCCTTCCTTGATGACAAAGTCCATGACATGCCCACCGAAGGTCAAGTCATCTGAGATGAAGTGCAGATGGTAGCCTGCCACACTAACTCCATGGAAAATCTCTGGCGTCCAGAAACCAACGATGGTTCCCACCACATTGTCACGACGATATTCAGGTTGATGGGTTGCGACATCAGCAAACTTGGTCTCTGGTGTCGACTTGGGAATCATACGCACATGCATATGTGAAAATTCCCCACGAATCTTGATAGAGCGGAAAAGATTTTCCCCGTCATAATAAGACTCGATTCGCTCTTCCAATTCCTTGTCTGTCATCTCAAACCGCTGGCGGAAAATGACCTCTGCTTGATGCGGTACTACTGCTGCATAAGGAATGAGAGCATCTGGTGATACTTCTACAATTTCTGGTTGCTCTCCTGATCCTTTGGCCTGATAAGCCTTGCCATCCAAGACAATCAATTCCCCATCAATGGAATCCAAGGTTCCCAAACCAAGGTCACCATGCTCTAGCAATTCTCCTACTGTCATGGTACCACCATAAAGGCCAGCCATCAAGGCTCCAAGGGTATTGTATTGAAATAATTTCACTGGTTCCTGCACGTTCTTATCCATTCACTTTCTTGTCTGTTATACTCAATGAAAATCAAAGAGCAAACTAGGAAGCGAGCCGCAGGTTGCTCAAAGCACTGCTTGAGGTTGTAGATAAGACTGACGAAGTCAGCTCAAAACACTGTTTTGAGGTTGTGGATAGAACTGACGAAGTCAGTAACCATATCTACAGCAAGGCGAAGCTGACGTAGTTTGAAGAGATTTTCGAAGAGTATTATTCTATAAATCTTACTCCTAAGTATACCACATTTGCCCCTAGATGTGAACGAGAGAATCACACTAGACATTGCCAAGAAAGAAAAAAAAAGGTACAATGTAACAAAATCAAGGGAGGTCTGGAATGAAGAAACAAAGCAAGTACCAAGAGGTCGTAGCTTATCTGAAAAATAGTATCGAGTCTGGACGCTTTCCAACGGGTAGCCGCCTGCCTTCTATCCGTCAACTGAGCCTTGACTTTCACTGTAGCAAGGACACCATTCAGAGAGCCCTTCTGGAATTACGGCACGAACAATACCTCTATGCCAAGCCCCAGAGTGGCTACTATGTCCTAGAACAAGGGCAACACCAGGATCTAGAAATCGAAGTCACTGACGAACATGCCAGTGCCTATGACGATTTCCGACTCTGTGTCAATGAAACCTTGATTGGCCGGGAAAACTACCTCTTCAACTACTATGATAACCAAGAAGGATTAGAAGACTTAAGACAATCCATTCATAAACTCCTCTTTGAGCAAGCTCTCTACTGCAAGGCTGACCAACTGGTACTGACTTCTGGAACCCAACAAGCCTTGTTTATTCTTTCTCAAATATCCTTTCCTAGCCAAGCCAAGGAAATCTTGGTGGAACAGCCGACCTACCATCGGATGAATCGCCTCTTGATTGCTCAAGGTCTGGACTATCAAACGATTGAACGAGGCATTGATGGGATTGACTTGGAAGAGCTGGAAGGCCACTTCAAGACTGGAAAAATTAAGTTTTTCTATACCATTCCTCGTTTTCACTATCCTCTGGGGCATTCCTATTCAGAGCAGGAAAAACGAGCTATTCTTGACTTAGCTGCCAAGTATGGTGTTTATATCGTAGAGGACGACTATCTGGGGGATTTGGACTCTAAAAAGGGCCAGACCTTCCACTATCTGGATACAGAGGAGCGCGTCATTTATATCAAGTCCTTCTCAACCAGCCTCTTTCCAGCCCTGCGGATTACGGCACTCATTCTGCCAAATGCTATCAAAGAAGCCTTTGTCGCCTACAAAAATATCCTAGACTACGATAGCAACCTTATCATGCAAAAGGCCCTGTCACTCTATATTGACAGTCAATTGTTTGAGAAAAATCGTCTAGCTCGCTTGTCCAATCAGGAAGACTACCAAAAACAAATCGAGGAAAGACTAGCTAACACTCCTTGTCCCCTTCCTCACTTTCCGCTTCATGATAGTTTATTGCTAGATCTGAGACAGTATCCTAAAATTGCTAGTCTCAAACACAGCCAACTGGGCTTGGACTTCTTTGAAGAGGCATACTTGGATGCCTGCCCTTATCAATTTGCTAAGGTGTCCTTAGAAAATCTGGAAAATGTTTTAAACTATTTAAAAGCAGAATTGGACTGACTTCCAACTCTGCTTTTTTCTTATACTCTTCGAAAATCAAATTCAAACCACGTCAGCGTCGCCTTACCGTACTCAAGTACAGCTTGCGGCTAGCTTCCTAGTTTGCTCTTTGATTTTCATTGAGTATTATTCTTCAACTTCTGTTAAGGTTGCCGCTTTTTCAAGATATTTTTGGTAGGTACCGTCATCCTTAAGTTTTTGAATGACCTTGTCCACCACTTCTTTTAAATCAGCACTATTTTTTCTAAGGGCAACTGCATTAGCTTCGCCGTCCTTCATCTTCAAGCTGACAGTTGCGACAGCTAAGTCGGCGTTTTTAGCAGCATAGCTAAGGGCAACAGGCTCATCCATGTGAACAGCATCTACTTTTCCAGCCTGCAATTCATTGACAGCTTCACCCATATTGGTTAGGGAAGTCAATTGAGCTTTTGGCAATTGTTCCTTGACCATAGCTTCTGGAACAGTCCCTTTTTGGGCTGCAATATTAGCACTTTCAAGGCTAGTTAAATCCTTGTATTTTTCTACATCAGACTTACGAACCAAGAAACTAATCTTGTTTTCATAGTAAGGGATTGAAAAATCAAAGACTTCTTTTCTCTCATCAGTAGCACTAATTCCTGCAACTGCTAGGTCAGCCTTCCCAGTTTGAAGACTGGTCAAAACATTGTCAAAACTCATGCTTGAGATTTCCAATTTCACCCCAAGTTCATCAGCGATAGCTTGGGCCATATCAATATCCGCACCGACTACCTGATTTTTCCCGTCAACTAAGGATTGGAATTCAAAAGGTGCATAGTCAGGACTAGTCGCCACAACTAATTTCCCCTTTTGCTTGATGGCCTCAACAGCTGACTGAGAACCGTTAGAATCCGACTGGCAAGCCACTAAGAAGAAACTTGCAAGAAAGCTACATAAAACAAATATCCATTTTTTTAATTTCATAAATAAACAACCTCTCTGTTAATTTTGTATAATTATAACGCTATCCAAGTTGCTTGTCAAGTGTTTTTTTGAATTTTTATCTTAAAAATATTTTTTTCATTCAAGAAAAGGAGCTGTCAGTTGATTTCGAGCTCCTTTTTATACAGAATAAATCTATTTTATAGTTCGACAATCTTACCTGTTTCAAAGTAAACAACCCATTCACAGATATTTTTAGCATAGTCTCCAATACGTTCCAAGAAAGCAATCACTTGGAAATAATCACGACCTGTAACGATGGCATCTGGATTTTTCTTGATTTCTTCTGTAGCCAAATCACGAATGCTATCAAAGTAATGGTTGATTTTTTCATCCATGGCTGCTACTTCATAGGCCTGGTCTACTGAACCATTGAGATAGAGTTCAAGGGCTGCTTCAACGAAGTTCTTGACATCGCGCCCCATTCTCTTGATTTCTTCTTCAACAGCTGGGATACGTTGCTCCCCCTTCATACGAATTGCCGCTTTGGCAATAGAAACGGCATGGTCACCCATACGTTCCAAGTCAGATACGGCTTTTAGGACTGTTAGAACAGTACGCAAATCTTGAGAAACTGGTTGTTGAAGAGCAATCATTTCAAATGATTTCTTTTCTAATTTCACTTCGTATTCGTTTACTTCTGCATCGTCTTCGATGACTTCCTTGGCCAAATCACGGTCATGCGTAACAAAGGCACGCACCGTACGATTGATTTGGGATAGCACTTCTTGTCCCATTGCATAGAACTGGTTGTGCAATTTCTCTAAATCTTCTTCAAATTGAGAACGTAACATCATTTATCTCCTTATCCAAATTTTCCTGAAATATAATCTTCTGTTTCCTTGTGTTGTGGGTTGAGGAACATCTTCTTGGTATCGTTAAACTCGATCAGATCTCCATCTAGGAAAAATCCTGTCTTGTCAGAGATACGAGAGGCTTGTTGCATGGAACGCGTAACCAAGAGCATGGTGTATTTATCTTTTAGACCATACAAGGTTTCCTCAATCTTACCAGCCGAGATAGGGTCCAAGGCTGAAGTCGGTTCATCCAAGAGAATGATTTTAGGACTGGTTGCCAAGACACGGGCAACACAGACACGTTGCTGTTGTCCACCTGAAAGCCCGATAGCTGAATCATGCAGGCGATCCTTGACCTCATCCCAGATAGAAGCTCGTTGCAAGGCTTTTTCTACCGCTTCATCCAGAACCTGCTTATCCTTAACTCCATTGATACGAAGCCCGTAAACAACATTTTCGTAGATAGACATAGGGAAAGGGTTCGGTTGTTGGAAAACCATACCGATTTCCTTCCGCAATTCAACTGTATCTGTACGCGGACTGTAGATGTTGTGACCGTTGTAAACCACCGAACCAGTTGTGGTTACCTCTGGATTGAGATCCCCCATACGGTTGATAGCCTTGAGAAGAGTTGACTTCCCTGATCCAGATGGACCAATCAAGGCTGTAATTTCCTTAGGTTGGAAAGATAGGGAAACACTATTCAAAGCCTTTTTTTGATTGTAGTAAACGGACAGGTCTGACACCTGTAAAATCGCTTCTGTCATACTGTTTCCTTTCTATCCAAAGTGTCCTGTTACGTAGTCATTGGTTGACTGTAGTTTGGCATTTTGGAAAATATTAGAGGTCTTATCGTACTCGATCAAGTCACCCAAGTAGAAAAATCCTGTGTAGTCACTAGCACGCGCAGCCTGCTGCATACTGTGGGTCACGATGATGATGGTAAAGTCCTTCTTCAATTCCAACATGGTTTCTTCCAGCTGGGCTGTCGCAATCGGATCCAAGGCTGATGCCGGTTCATCCATCAAAAGGATATCTGGTTTAACAGAGATAGCACGAGCGATACAGAGACGTTGCTGCTGACCCCCTGATAGGGTCAAGGCTGACTTGTGCAAATCGTCTTTGACCTGATCCCAAAGGGCAGCTTGACGAAGAGAGGTTTCCACAATTTCGTCCAAGACTTGCTTGTCCTTAACACCTGCACGTTCATGAGCAAAAGTGATATTGCGGTAGATAGACTTGGCAAAGGGATTTGGGCGTTGGAAGACCATTCCGATATGCTTACGCATCTCATAGACGTTGATTTCTGGACGGTTGACATCAATCCCTTGGTAGAGGATTTGACCTGTGACCTTGGCAATATCAATGGTATCATTCATACGGTTGAGACTGCGGAGGTAGGTTGATTTCCCTGATCCAGATGGGCCAATTAAGGCTGTAATTTTATTTTTTTCAAATTGCATATCGATGCCCTTGATGGATTCTTTTTTACCGTAGTAAACATGTAAATCCTTAGTAGAGAGGGCCACTTTCTCTTCAGGAAAGGTGATGATATGCTTTTCATCCCAATTATATTTTGACATGGCTTCTCCTTTAGGCAGCGGTTAATTTCTTATGTAGATAGCTTCCGAGTTTGCGGGCTCCAAAGTTAAAGATGAGAATAAAGATGAGGAGCACTGCAGCAGAACCTGCTGATACAATAGTTCCATCTGGAATGGTTCCTTCGCTATTGACTTTCCAAATGTGGACAGCCAAGGTTTCTGCTTGACGGAAGATAGAGATTGGGCTGGTCACACTGAGAATATTCCAGTTAGACCAGTCAAGGGCTGGAGCGGATTGTCCTGCTGTGTAAATCAAAGCAGCAGCCTCACCAAAGATACGACCAGAGGCCAAGACGACCCCAGTCACAATACCTGGAAGGGCTTCTGGAATGACAACATGGACAACTGTCTCCCAACGAGAAATCCCAAGAGCCAGACCAGCCTCACGTTGCGTATGGTGAACGTGTTTCAAACTGTCCTCAACATTACGAGTCATCTGAGGCAGGTTAAAGACTGTCAAGGCCAAGGCACCTGAAATGATTGAAAATCCATACTCAAACTGAACTACAAAGATCAAGTAACCAAAGAGACCTACAACCACTGATGGTAGAGAAGACAAGATTTCAATACAGGTTCTGACAAAGTTTGTCACAGGACCTTTTTTAGCATATTCAGCTAGGAAAATCCCTGCTCCCATCGATAAAGGTACAGAGATAATCAAGGTAATAACCAAAAGGAAGAAGGAATTATAGAGCTGAATTCCAATACCTCCACCTGCTTGGTAAGAAGAGGATTTGCCAGTCAAGAAAGACCAAGAGATGTGGGGCAAACCACGAACCAAGATATAGAGAATCAAGGATGCCAAAATAGCAACAATAATCCCTGCAATCGAGTAGAGGACAGCTGTTGCAATTTTATCTAATTTCTTAGCGTGCATAGTTTTTCTTTCCTCTTTCTTTCGTAATCAATTTAATCACACTGTTGAAGGCCAAACTCATCAAGAGCAAGACTAAGGCTAGTGACCAGAGAACGTTATTGTCAACGGTTCCCATAACGGTATTTCCGATACCCATGGTCAAGACAGAGGTTAAGGTCGCAGCAGGTGTTGTTAGTGAAGTTGGGACAACGGCTGAGTTTCCGACCACCATCTGAATGGCCAAGGCCTCACCAAAGGCACGCGCCATCCCAAAGACCACTGCTGTGAAAATTCCTGAACGCGCCGCCTTCAAGGTCACGCGCCAGATGGTTTGCCAACGAGTAGCTCCCATAGCCAAACTAGCTTCGCGGTAGTGACGAGGCACCGCACGCAAGCTATCGGTTGTCATAAAGGTTACCGTCGGTAAGATCATGATAAAGAGAACGAAAATTCCTGACAAAATCCCAAAACCAGTACCACCAAAGACACTACGGACAAAGGGAACTACGACCTGCAAACCGATAAATCCATACACGACGGAAGGAATTCCGACTAGCAATTCAATGGCTGGTTGCAAGATTCTAGCACCTTTTGGTGAGACCTCCGTCATAAAGACAGCTGCACCAATGGCAAAAGGAGTTGCGATAAGGGCTGATAGGATTGTGACAATGAAGGAACCCAAAATCATAGGAAGGGCACCAAATTGTTTACCTGAAGGATTCCAAGTTTGGCCAAAGAGGAAATCAAAGATATTAACTCCATTTACAAAGAAGGTCGACAAGCCTTTTTGGGCTACGAAAATCAAAATCATGGCCACAATAATGACAATCAAAGACAGACAGGCAAAGGTCAAACCTTTCCCTAGTTTCTCTAGACGAGAGTTCTTTGAGGGAGAAAGTAATTTTTTAGCTAATTCTTCTTGATTCATTATTGACTCCCTTCTAATGCTGTCACCGTTCCTACAGCATCTTTTTCAACCTTCATTTCCTTAACAGAAATATAGCCCATCCCCTTAACGATTCCACTTTGCGCTTCATCAGAGAGGACAAAGTTGAGGAATTCTGCCACCAATTCATTTGGTTGACCTAGGGTATACATGTGTTCATAAGACCACAAAGGCCAGTTATTGGTTGTAACATTTTCTGCAATCGGCTCATAGCCATTCAACTTCATGCGTTTCACCGAGTCATCCACATAGGCAAAGGCTAGGTAAGAAATGGCTCCTGGTGTCTGGGAAACAATGTTTTTGACCATCCCATTTGAATCCTGTTCTTGACTCTGCACAGCAGACTGACCATCCATGATAACACTATCAAAGGTTGCACGTGAACCAGAACTTGCTGCACGGTTAATAATAGAAATGGCTAGGTCTTTCCCGCCGACTTCTTTCCAGTTGGTTACTTGACCTGTGAAGATGCTACGGAGTTGTTCTGTTGTCAGATTTTCAACGTCAACTTCCTTATTTACAATCACTGCCAAGCCCGCTACTGCAACCTTGTGATCCACAAGAGCGGAGGCGTTGATACCGTCTTTTTCCTCGGCAAATACGTCTGAATTTCCTACGTCAACGGCTCCAGACTGAACCTGAGACAAACCTGTACCAGATCCTCCACCTTGGACGTTAACTGTTTTTCCAACGTGCATAGAGCCAAATTCATCTGCTGCTGCTTCGACCAAGGGCTGAAGAGCCGTTGAGCCAACAGCTGTCATGGATTCCCCACGATCAATCCAGCTAGCACATCCCGCCAAAGAACCTGCTAGCAAAAGAGCCGCAAGGGATAGAGCGAGTTTTTTTCTTTTTTTCACTGTTTTTTCTCCTTGAAAATAATGGTGAATACTGTGAATTTTTTCAACTATTTATTTATGTTTTTCTTTTTTAAAATTGGGAGCCAACTGAAGTTGCTAGCTTAATTTTACTAGAAATTTGCTCAGTTGTCTTCTCAACAAATTTTGACTTAAAATGAAAGACAATTTGAAAAAAATCCATACTTCCACTATAACATAGACAAGCTACTTTGACTAGCATTTTCACTTGAATCTGAGGCCTTTAGGAAAATAATTTTTCAAAACATTTCCAGTCACCTTAGCAAAGCCCAAACCATTTCCTTGAACCAAAACTTGGTACCAACCATTTGGCAGACTTTCCGCCAGCTGAACGGTTTCTCCAGCCACATACTTTACAAATTCTTCTTGATCAATTTCAACCGACTGCTTGACCTGACTCGGTTTCAAGGCTAGACCAAGAGCAAAACTAGGCTCAAAGCGTTTCTTCTTAAAAGTGCCTAGATGCAGGCCATTCCGAGCAATCTTGAGTTTCCCTAAATCTGGCAAAAGTTCTGGCAGGAGATAGAGTTGGTCACCAAAAGTCTGCAAGATACCCGGTAGATTAACTATCAAGTGGTTTTGGGCAAATTCCTGCCACAAGACAACTTGTTCTCGGCTGAGATTGCTCTTACTTGCCTTAAATTTAGGAGCTGGATTGTCACCTTTAAATTGCAAATGGGCTACAAATTGCCCCTCTCCCTTAAACTGATGAGGGTACATCCGAGCTGTTTCTGGCAGGTCAATACCAGCTACCATTCCATTGATATGTTCAACTGGCAGCAAATCAAAATCATACTCCTCCAGCAACCAATTGACAATCTCTTCGTTTTCCTCAGGTGCCCAGGTACAGGTTGAATAAACCAGACGACCACCTTGAGCTAACATGTTCACCGCATCCTCCAGAATTTCTCTTTGCAAACTAGCACATTGACTTGGATAATCTAAGCTCCAATAGTCCATAGCATCTGGTTGCTTACGGAACATCCCTTCCCCTGAGCAGGGGGCATCAAGGACAATGAGGTCAAAATAACCTTTAAAGACCTTAGCTAAGCGGTCAGCAGATTCATTGGTCACCACGACATTTGTCGCTCCAAAGCGCTCCATGTTTTCTACTAAAATCTTAGCCCGTTTGCTTGAAATTTCATTGGAGACAAGGAGACCCTCGCCTGCTAGATAGGCTGCTAGCTGAGTTGATTTACCACCTGGAGCAGCGGCCAAATCCAAGACCTTCATTCCAGGACTAGGCTGGGCGACCTGAGCCACCATTTGAGCAGCAGGTTCTTGCGAATAAACCAAGCCAGTAGCATGCTCAGGCGATTTCCCTGAAACCTTCCCATAGTGGCCCCAAGGAGTTTGAGGAATGGCATCAGGAAAGGAAACTGTCGCTTCTTTTAAAGGATTGATCCGAAAAGCCAAAACCGCTTCCTCCTCAAAAGAGGCAAGAAAATCTCTTGCCTCATCTCCTAATATCTCTTCATATTTTTCAACAAATCCTTCTGGAAATTGCATCTAAGTTCTTTTCCTTTCGTAAATATAGGACTGAATTTCCTCCTGCATCTCAAGAGGTAACATCATGACCGGTTGTCTGGTTTGAAAATCAAGCGGTTGACCAGATAGGGTCACAACCCGATAGCCCAGACTTTCCCCTAAAATACTTGCAGCGGCATAATCCCATGGTTGCAGATAGGTGACATAGGTCAACAAACGCCCTGACAAAATCTTGGCAAAACTAATGGCCGCACTCCCATAGACACGTACACCGAGGACCGCTCGACCCAAATCAGCCAGACCCCATTCATTGGTTTCCAGCATACCACTATTCCCTGCAATAAGGAAATCTCCAAGTGGTTTTGCTTTAAAGGGAGCTAGGGGCCTATCATTTAGACAAACTGGAAATTCCCCACCACCGTGGTAACAATCCCCTTTGACCACATCATAAATCAGACCAAACTGTCCCTGACCATTTTCAAAATAAGCCATCATGACAGCAAAATCTTCCTGCTGGGCCACAAAATTATTGGTCCCATCAATCGGATCAATAACCCAAACCCTGCCCTCTTGAACCGAGGCTCGCAGACAACCTTCTTCAGCACAAATCTTATCTTCAGGATAACGAGACAAAATCTCACCAACCAATAGCTCCTGAACTTCCTTGTCCAGTCTGGTCACCAAATCTGTTGGAGAGGACTTGGTCTCAACACACAAGTCTTCCTGCATGTGGTCAAGAATGTACTGGCCTGCTTTCTTAATTAGCTCTTTAGCAAATTCAAACTTACTTTCCAAGAGAAATCTTTCCTTCCCCTTTTTCCTTAGCCGCCTGAACTGCTCGGTAAAGCGAATAGCCACTCACTGTTTCAAATTCTCGTCCCAAACGTTTTTCTTCGCTCTTACTTGGCACGACCGCTTTGAATCCTTTATAGGAGTCCAGTAACTTTTGAGCCTCTACCTTGCCCTCATAGGCAGCTTCAACATCATTAAAAAAAGAAAGCACTGAAGCAAGTTCTTCAGTGCTCCACGACAAATCTAGTGGGTAACTATACTGTTTGTTCATTAACTAATACCAGCTCTCATTCTTGCTTCTTTTAGTTCTTGCTTACGGTAACTACGAGGGAGAAAAGCACGAATCTCATCTTCATTAAAACCGATTTGCATACGTTTGGCATCGATAATAATTGGACGACGCAAAAGACTAGGATACTGCTCAATCAAATGAAGCAATTCTGATACCGAAATACTTTCTACATCAATATCTAATTTTTGAAAAATTTTTGAACGAGTTGAAATGATGTCATCAGTACCATTTTCGGTCAAGGAAAGAATGTGTTGCAATTCTTTTCTCGTTAAAGGACTGGTCATAATATTGTGCTCCTCAAAGGGCACCTTATGTTTTTCTAACCAGGCCTTCGCCTTACGACATGAAGTACAGCTCGGTGATAGAAATAGTGTAATCATGCTTTTCTCTTCTTATCTATACTTTGCTAGTTCTATTATACAAAAAAATAAAGCGCTTGACTAGAGATTTTTAGAAAAAAAAGCCTATTTTTTCAAGAAAAATAGACTGTTTGCGAACGATTGATACATTTTGGATTTGGTTAATTCATTCTTGACAATAGTTTCGAATCACATACCTAATTGATTTATGCAAAATAAGAATATCTTTCGTTTCACTTCCTACGGCTTTTCAGGTATAGAAAACCAAAGAAGCTTTCATAGAGGGCAAAAAAGAGGAGGAAGGCATGTAGGAAGAAGGTCTCTGGTAAAATTAAAATAACTGGATCCTTGGCTGGGTCAAAAAGCCAGGTATCATCTCCCACAAAGAGAATTTGATGGAAAAGGGTAAAGAATTGGTCAAAACCAATCAAAACTCCCCCAAGCCCAATCATCACAGGTAAGACTACTAGAGCCAAAAGCCCTTTACTAAATAGAGATAAAAAGCCCTTTTTCACAATCCCTTTGACAAAGACATAGAAACTTGGCAGTGTCACTAGAGCTACTAGCTGAACTAGGTGAAAGAGGTTCTTGACCACCGCAAAATGGTGCAGACCAGCTGCTGACGAACGAAAATCTGGCATCTGCAAGACCTGACTAAAAGGATTGGTCAGGTAATCCATCAAGATATGAAAGTTATATTGAATGGTTTCTGGTTTTAGATAAACTCGATCCGTCAAGTTCAGCCACTCAATCTCCAAAGGATAAAAAATCCAAGCCAAATAAATGGTCAAAAGAATTGAGAAGGAGAGGAGAAAGAGCATAGAGCTCCAAAAGGTCAGTTTAGTTTTCATCAAAGTTCCACTCCGCAAGGCTAGAAACCACATGAGTCGGTGCGATTGGCAGGTCTGCCACTTCTTCTGCCTTGGTAAAACCTGTTGTCACCAAGAGAGTTGGAATGCCATTGTCAATCCCAGCTCGAATATCAGTCAAATAATTGTCCCCAACCATGATTAATTCTTCACGTTCCAAACCTAAGTGCTCAACCGCCTTGTCCATAATGATGGCATTTGGTTTCCCAATATAAACAGGCTTCACTCGTGTTGCCACTTCAAGAAGGGTAATCAGTGAACCAGCACCAGGCAAAAGACCGCGCTCTGTAGGGATGTTGAGGTCAGGATTGGTTCCGATAAAGTGAGCTCCCTTTTGGATAGCTAGAGTTGCTGTCGCAAATTTTTCATAGTCAACTTGCCAGTCCAGACCTACTACCACATAGGCAGGATTATCCTTGTCTTCCACATAACCAGCCGCCTTGATGGCTTCCTTGAGCCCTGCTTCTCCGATGACATAGACCGTCTTTTCAAGCCCCAAGTCGTTCATATAGTCGATCGTTGCCAAAGTCGCTGTGTAGACAGTCGATAGGGGCGTATCGATATTAAAATTCTGAGCCAACATCTCCTGAACACTCTCTGGAGTGCGGGTTGTATTGTTGGTTACAAAGAGATAGGGGATATCCCGCTTTTGCAATTCATGGACAAAAGCCTCTCCAGCTGGGATTCTGTCTTTTCCCTTATAAATCGTTCCGTCTAAATCAATTAAATAGCCTTTGTATTTCATACTTTCTCCCTAATCCTTTTTTATTTCTTGCCAAGTGATGATAGCTTGGGCGTTGGTAGCCCCGTCACTTGTAATCTCATGCTTGCTTTCCAGTCCAGTCCGTTCAACAGCCGATGTAATCACCCCACCTGGTCGAACTTCCTTGACATACTTGAGGTTGATTTTCTTGGGAATATATTGGGTCAAAAAGTCCGCTCCCATGACCTCAAAAATCCAGTCCAGATACTTACTGTTATTAACATGACCATTCATATCCAAGTCGTAAAAACGGACATGGTAATCCTTGCTGATTGGCTCGTTCAAGGACTCATACTTTGGTCCGCGGATAAGTTTTTTATCAAAATCAGACTGGTAAGGAGCCACAATCTCAGGTTCGACAGCATGGACTTTTCGACTATCTCGGTCCATCAGAACAAAAGTCGCTATCATGTGGATGAGTTCCTGACCTGCTTCATCATAAATGGTAAAGCGACGGTAGCAAAAGAGTCGATTGTAGCTCAGGGCTTCCGTTTCAATAGTGATTTCTTCCGCAAAACGAGGCAAACGAACCACCTCAATATCATAATCTGTGATAATCCAGACCAGATTATAGTTTTCCAAAATGGCCTTATCACTAACACCCAGTTCAATCGACTGCATCCCTGAAACTTGCAGGGACAACAAAATCACATCTGGAAGCTTGATATGACCGTTCATATCAGCCATATCAAAAGGAATTTTCATTTTCATTTGATAAGTTAAGCCCATCATTCTACTCCAAAATAAATCGTTCTGCAACGGTGTCTCCTAAAAAGAGACCTCTTTTTGTCATGCGAACTCGGTCACCCTCTATTTGCATGAGACCTTGTTGAACCAAGTCTCTGACAATTTCTCCATAAAGTCCATCGAAGGACCGTCCAAATTTTTCCTCAAATCGCGCCATGGAGACTCCTGATTTCTTGCGGAGGCCCAAGAACATTTCCTCTTCCATTTGCTCCTTTTGACTCAGGTGTTCTTCTGTGATACGTGCATTGCCTTCCTCAACCGCAGTGAGATAATGACGAATCGGACCATGATTTTTATAGCGTACTCCATTTACATAACCAGACGCCCCAGCACCGATGCCATAGTACTCAGCATTATCCCAGTACATGAGATTGTGCCGACTTTCAAAACCAGGCTTGGAGAAATTGGAAATCTCATAATGCTCAAAACCAGATTTCTCCAGCTCCGCGATGATGTACTCAAACATCTCAGCCTCCAATTCCTCCTTAGGCAGAGGCAATTTTCCTCGTCGCATACGGTTCATAAAGACCGTATGATTTTCTAAAATCAAACTATACAAACTCATATGAGGAATATCCAGCCCAATAGCCTTAGCCACATTGTCCTTGACCTGCTCCATAGTCTGACCAGGCAGCGCATAAATCAAATCGATAGAGATATTATCAAAACCAGCCAGTTTCAGGCGGTCGATATTTTCATAAATATCCTTCTCCAAATGACTGCGCCCAATCTTTTTCAGCATCTTGTCATCAAAGGTCTGCACACCTAGTGAAACACGATTGACAGCCGAGTTCTTCAAAACCGCAATCTTATCCGCATCCAAGTCGCCGGGATTGGCTTCAATGGTCAACTCTTCCAAGGCAGACAAGTCCAAGTTTTTAGTCAAGCCATTCAATAACACCTCTAGTTGCGAAGCTGATAGAGCTGTCGGTGTTCCACCACCAATATAGAGGGTTCTTAACTTTTGAATATCATAAGATTGAAACTCTTCTAACAGATGTTCCAAATAACTATCTACTGGCTGATTCTTGATAAAAACTTTTGAAAAGTCACAATAATAACAAATCTGGGTACAAAATGGGATGTGCACATAGGCTGACGTTGGTTTTTTCTGCATAGTAATTATTATACCACAAAAAGCGAACAATACTTAGAATTCCGTTTAACAAAATCCTAGCATTGTTCGCTTTCTTTATCTAATCATTCTTTTTAGTTTATGACTAACACGATTCCCAGAACCAATCTAGTTTATCATAAAATACAACAGAATGAATGTTCATCTGACTAAATTATTAGTCTTCTTTTTTCTTGCGAGCTACAAGTCCGAGACCACCTAGCATACCAAGAAGTCCTAGAGATGCAAGAGTCGCATTTGATTCTGTTCCTGTATTTGGCAATACATTTTGAGAATCATTTGACTTAGCTCCATTATCAACAGTAGTCTTAGTATCTACCTGATCTGCATTCGGAGTAACTGCATTTGGAGTTGGTGTTGCTGGTGTGACTTTACCTGGTGTTGTTACATCAGGAACTTCTTCAGTTGATTTTCCTGGTTCTGTAATCTTACCTGTTCCTGGAACTTTACCGTCTGGTAATTCACTGT
>NZ_JALDUC010000005.1:137140-137342 GCF_023109235.1 Streptococcus mitis | reverse complement strand
TTTCCACTGGTTTTTACGATTTTTATCAGACTAACTTCCACTTGGATTAACGGTGGAAGTTAGTTTGGGAATTTAGCCTTATTTTCCATTGTTCCTCCTTATGTTAAAACACAAATTCAAATTAAAAAGCAACCTTCATAGCTACACACTCTATAGTAATGTACCCATGAAACCTGCTATGATGAGCTTTTTTACACATCAC